>JAHDGC010000232.1 GCA_020627865.1 Saprospiraceae bacterium
TGCTGGCAAGGCATAAATCCATTGGCATAAGGCAGGCTATTAAGGGAAAAATCAAGTTCGGGAATGGTTTCGATATCTAGTGGTAGGCATATACCGGCTCTTTGTGTGCAATCTGAAATAGAAAGATTGAGAACTGTTTCGTCCCAAAATGGTTCGCAAGGAATCAGAGGCTCTATGATTTCGATCATGATAATAATGCTATCACAGTTGGTCAGATCATCACAAATCACGATACATGCAGTATCAATTCCAGCCGCTATACCAAAATATTCAACACAACCTGTAGTGTCATTTTGGATGAAAACCTGTGCGAAGGAACCACTTTGTTCCGGGCAGTCATTGTAAACGGTGTCAATGTCGCCAGCCAATAAGTTATCATCATAACAATATGCACCTATCTGACCAGAAGGGATAGATACGGAGACGGTGTCAAGGAATCCTGTTTGGGCATTTACAGGAGAGAGAAAAAGGCATAAAATGGGGGCAAGATAGAGTAAATGGGATGAACCAGCTAAGTATTTCATGTGAAAATGAATATTATGTTTGTTTTGTTTATGATTTCTGTGTTTTTGTCCGAAATATCCGGAAAATTTTATCGCATGCTGAACCTAAGGTGTGTGAATCCTTATATTCTAATAAATTTAATATCAATTATGTATACAATTATAAAGAAATGTTTGAATTTTTTTGGGTATAAAATATTGATTTTCTGTATAAAATATACAAAAACTATGCTAATTTTTGAAAATATGGATATGTTATTAGGAATAAACATTACAAACGCAATACATTGGATTATGTTGCAATATTTTTTAAAGATTAAAAATAAAGTCTACTCCGTTCTGATTAGACTGAAATCACTATACGTTTTTATTCTATACTATAAAAATTCATGTGAAAAATACCTGTTTTGGGATATTGAGAATCCAAAACAAATCCATAACTTTGTGACGTTATTCTTTTGAGTAAATGAAATAACTGGGTATTTACTTAATTTTGGTGTAACTTATTACATACTGTAACATCTTAGGAAAGAGAGATTAATATAAATCCACCTTCACTTCACATTATTGAATATTTTCAGACCCCGGAAATGAGTAATAACATGAGGTACGCGAGTTATCTGATGCGTGACTTATGTGGTAAATATTGCTTTTTATACTTTTTATGGTGCAAGGTTGTAGTTTTTGTAATTACAATTGTTAACCTTAAAACCATTAAGATGTGCCGCCGTGCGGTGTAGTATTCTTTTTTTAATCCATTAAATAACTATCATGAAACTCTCTACACGCTGTATGGATGATGTGATGCTTGTGTTTCAAATTGTTCATAACAATCTGCAGAAGCGTTGTTCATTATTCTACCCTTTAATTTTGATGATTATAGCACTATCTCATAACACTTTATATGCAGAAAGTGTTTTGAATATGTCCCCAACAACGGCAGATGCATCTGCATTATACGTTGGGGCTGCCGAAGTGACAAATGACATTGGCGTTATTCAAGGAAATTTTGGTTCCTTCGCCTATGTTGATTCTCCATCTAAATTGTATTTTAACCTTCAGGATATGGCCGGGGAGAAGGCTTACCTCGCTTTTAGTCGACCCTGTACGAGCAGGAGTTTCGAGGCCGGTTTTGTAAATGATGTTCGATTCCGAATTCTTGATCCAAATGGGAATCCGCTAACTTGCTGGGGGCCTTATAACCAAGATGGAACGGATGGGGAAGGTTGGCAGAATATTGATGTTAAAGATGCGAATGTCGCTCCGAATAGCCCCGGATATGACAGCATTGCACTAGGGCCTAATATCGGGTATACACCTTTCATTTTTGATCCAGCCACGATTACATGTGGGGAGATGATTCCCGGGGATTATGCTATAGAATTTTATCAAACCAATTATAATTCCGCGGTTGGCTTTTTTATTGAAAACTGGGAAGTATCTGTTTTTAACGAAATCGAGAAAGTGAACGGCCGAGTATGGTCAAATAACTGGGCTATAGGAATTAAAAGAGATAACTTGGATAATGTCGATCCTGATTTTGGCCGCGCTTTTAACGGCGCCTTTTATGTTTGTGATGATGATAATTTTATTACGAAGATAGATTTTAATTCCGGTAGCCCAACCATGGGCTTTCGTGGAGGAACCTTCAACGTTTTCTTCAATTCCTTCGGCCCTGGGGCAGGGGAAACCGCATTTGAAAAAAGAAAATCTATAAATGAAGACATCTCCCAAGATCCAAACTTGCGCTATGAGTATAAGGTCTTTTTGAATGAGCCTGATCTTGCGATATGCCCTCCTGCTGTATTGGGTAGTTATTCCATTGTGGAGCCGCTGCTCTCTCGTTGTGATGCGGCAGATTATTGTTTTAACTTGTCCACCAATGGGGTCGGACAAATTGAGATTCTCATCGATTTAAATGGTAACGGTGTCTTCGATGGTGGCGCAGAATTGATCCTGATGGGGGAAGTTTCCGCAGAAAATGAAAATCTACAACCCATAAGCAGTAATTTCCCATATGAAATATGTATTCCTTGGGATGGCATGGATGGCGATGGTGGCATGGTTAATACCAATACACTTGATATCCAGATTAATTTTAGGCAAGGGGTTTTCCATTTCCCAGTACATGATATTGAGTATAATGATTTAGGTTTCAAGGTTGAGGCTATCCGGCCATGTCCGTGTAATGAATGTACGGGGACTTCGTGCGCCCTTGATCTTTACTTTGATGATTCTAATATCGTGGAGATGAACGATCTTAGTTTGCAGGTAGAATATGAAGGTTGCATGTCTCCATGCCATGCTTGGGCATCCGGGAATACCCCAGATTTTGGTGATCGTAACACCATCAATACTTGGTGGTATGCCTTTTCTGAGTCTGAAATGGTATTGATAGATCCTATGATAGATTATTTGCAAAGTTCTATTGATGGGCCTAATGCTGTATGTCCAGAAGAAGGTGCATTTTTTACTTTGAAAACAACAAGTATCCCGGGTGATGCTCCCGTAACTGACGTGTTAAGTTATAGCTGGACAGGACCAAATGGGTTCATTGCAACAACCGAAAATATTGGTCCAGTGAATGATGCGGGAATTTATGCTGTAGTGGTTACTTCAGAAACAACAGGGTGTATACATGAAGCCTCTAGGGAACTTGCTATCCGTCCAGATTTTGAATGTTGCGAGTTGGAGGTGATGACACCTGATCCTGATGGTGGCACCTTTGCCTGTTTTTCGGAGTTCCCGGGTATTGATCCTTCTGTTTTTACGGTAGTCAATTCTTGTTTCGGTAATGTGCAAATAGATACGTTCCAAACCACAATAACCGGAGGTGGCTGTCCAGCAGATCCTCAGATGTACACTATTATTTGGATCATTACGGATAGTGATGGTGATGAGACAACATTTGACGAGAGTTTCGTCTTCGAGCAATCTTATAGCTTTATAGATACGATTGCTCCGATTGTTGAATCTTGCGAAACGATCCCGATGCCTATCCCCTGTGAGTCGTCTACTTTACCCGAAGATGTCGGTATGCCTATTGTTATGGATAATTGCCCAGATGCGAACCTCACTTATGAGTATACCGATGATATCGTCGAATTAGGTTGTGCGAATTCTACACAAATTACGAGAAACTGGATCATCAGGGATGATTGTGGGAATGAAACAACTTGTCAACAAATTATCCTTACATTCGATGGGGCAGCTCCTGTCGTGAACTGCCCAGCTGATTTGACTCTTGAATGTGGTACGCCGTTACCGCCAGAATTAAACACGCAGGATTTCATATTGAATGGCGATCTGATTACAGATAATTGTGATGATATATTTAATATCACGTCCTCTATTGCACAAGTAGAAGGGGCTGAAACACCTTGTCCATTGGATGATGTATTTATAAACCAATACACGATCTTGGATGATTGCCAGAATGCTACATTTTGTACGCAACAAATCAGTTATGCATCAAATGTATTTGGGCCTGTATTGTTAGGTATTCCCGATGATCTGACTATAAGTTGTGTGGAGGAACTGCCTGCTCCTGCAATGGTGACCGCAGAGGGAGACGCTTGTCTTGAGCTTGGAGATATTGTATTTACCGAAGTTGTTACGGATTCAATTTGCTCAAATCAACAGACTCTTGTCAGAACATGGATGGTGGCAGATAATTGTGACCAAACTTTTGCTGGGACTCAAACCATTACTATTTTGGATGATATTGCTCCGATTATCAGTATGCCTTGTGAGGATATTATGGTGCCTTGCGATGCATCTACATCCCCTGACAATCTGGGTTTCCCTGAGGCCATAGACAATTGTAATAGTTCAAATCTTTTCTATGGGTATACCGATGAAATCATGCAATTAGATTGTGTGAATGCTGTAGAAATTACCCGAACATGGATCGTGAGTGATGATTGTGGTAATGAAACCAGTTGCCAGCAAATTATTACGACCTTTGATGATACGCCTCCAACGGTTTCCTGCCCAGCAGATTTAACACTAAATTGCGGGGAACCGCTCCCGCCAGAAATCAACACGCAGGACTTTATCTTCAATGGTGATCCTATTGTGGATAATTGCTCTGATATTCTTCAAATCATCTCTTCCATCTCTCAAGTGGCGGGAGGAGGAACGGTTTGTCCGTTAGATGATGTTTATTTACATCAATATACAATTACAGATGATTGCCAGAATGCTACATTTTGTAGTCAAATGATTAGTTATGCACAAGATGTCGATGCGCCTGTACTGATTAATGTTCCCGATGATCTGACGTTGAGTTGCCAAAATGAACTTCCAACTCCTGCTACGGTAATTGCCGAGGGAAATGCTTGTTTAGCCCTTGGAGATGTGGTGTTCTCGGAGGAAGTAATTCCTGGAGGATGTGCGAATCAGCAAACGGTTATCAGAACATGGACGGTTACAAATAGTTGTGACCAAACGGCTTCCGCTACGCAAACCATTACAATTTTTGATGACATTGCCCCAGTTATCTTGTCCTGTGATTCTATTGTTATATCCTGTGAAATGTCTACTGCTCCAGAAGACCTCGGATTCCCTGCCACGACAGATAATTGTCCGAATTCTAACATTACTTATGATTATACGGATGCGGTAGCTGAACAGGGCTGTCCAAATGCAACGGAAATTACCAGAACATGGATCGTGAGAGATGACTGTGGTAACGAGGCTACTTGCCAGCAGATTATTACAACGTTCGACGATGTTGCACCTGTGGTAACTTGCCCAGCAGATTTGACTTTGAGTTGTGGAGCATCTCTTCCTTCAGACATCAACATAGAAGGAACAACATTCAATGGTGATCCCATTTCAGATAACTGTTCTGATATTTTTCAAATTACTTCTGCCATTGCCCAAATTGAAGGGGCGGATACGCCTTGTCCATTGGATGATGTTTTCCTGAATGAATACACGATTGCGGACGAGTGCGGGGTCGCTACAACTTGCGATCAAACGATCAGCTATTCCGGTGGTGTAACGGCTCCGGTTTTAGTCGGTGTGCCGGATAGTTACAGCTTGAGTTGTATTGATGAATTACCCACTCCTCCTGTTGTAACGGCAGAGGGAGATGAATGTCTTGAATTAGGAAACATTGTGTTTACAGAAATAAGAGATGATATTGTGTGCCCAGATCAACAAGTCGTTACGAGAATTTGGACTGTGACGGATAACTGTGGGCAATCGGCATCCGCTTCCCAAACTATTACTGTTTCTGATAATGCAACTCCAGTGTTATCCGAAATGCCTAATGATATTACGGTGGCTTGTGATGCCGTTCCTGTTGTTCCGGATATTGAAGCCAGTGATGATTGTGCTGGTTTTGTAGATGTGACTTTTGAAGAGACTTTTGCCAACACCGATTGCGAATGTATTTATGCCATTACAAGAACTTGGACGGCTGTAGATAATTGTGGCAACGAAGCGGTGCATACCCAAACGATAGAGGTCGTTGATGCCGATGGTGTTTGCTCGGATATTGATATTGAATGCCCGCCAGACATTACCGTTACGGAAGGCGATCCTATTATCTGGGATGAACCGATAGCTACTACAGATTGTCCGGAAACCACAGATTGCCCAGAGCCGAATACGCATATTCCTGGCTTCATTTATATGGGAGAATTCAACAACAGCCAATACTATTGTTCCGCAACTTCAAATTACACTTGGACAGAAGCGAATGCTTTAGCACAGAGTTCGGGAGGTCATTTGGTCGTGATTAATGACAGTGCGGAAAATGAATACATCAGAAGTAACATCATGGCTTCTTCTGCATGGATTGGGTTGAGTGATGCTGCTAGTGAAGGCAACTTCCAATGGGTGAATGGTGATCCATTGAATTATATCAACTGGAATTCCGGAGAGCCTAACAATTATGGAAATGGAGAAGATTACACAGAATTATTGAAGAATAACGGAAGATGGAATGACTTGCCGAATAATCGTCATCTCGAATTTGTGATGGAAATACCTTGTGAGGAATCCGAGCCGCCAGTTGTTGATTGTCCGGAACCCAATACGCATATTCCCGGCTTCATCTATATGGGAGAATTTAATAACAGTCAATACTACTGTTCCGCTACTTCTGATTATAGCTGGACAGCAGCTAATGCATTGGCGCAAAGTTCAGGTGGTCACCTTGTTGTGATCAATGATAGTGCGGAAAATGAATACATCAGAAGTAATATCATGGCTTCTTCTGCATGGATCGGTCTGACGGATGCCGCTAGTGAAGGAAATTTCCAGTGGGTAAATGGTGATCCATTGAATTATACCAATTGGGATTCAGGTGAACCTAACGACTATGGCAGTGGAGAAGATTATGCGAGGATAAAGAAAAATAATGGGAAATGGACGGATCGCTCAAATTCGATGAGCTATGAATTCGTCATGGAAATACCTTGTGAGGAATATGAACCGCCTGTTGTGGATTGTAGTGATACAGCTCCTAATATTTCTGGCTTCATGTATATTGGCGAATACAACAATAGTAGGTACTACTGTTCTTCTACAAATAATTTTTCTTGGGCACAAGCCAATAGTCTTTCACAAAGTAATGGTGGACATCTAGCCAGTATTAATAGTGCCGGAGAAAATAGTTTCTTGGCTAGTCGCATTGGTGCATCTTATGCTTGGATCGGGTTTACAGATCAAAGTAGCGAAGGGAATTTCTCTTGGATAAATGGTGATCCGACGACCTATACCAACTGGAATAGTGATGAACCGAACGATCAAGATCCTGGGGGGTATGGTGCCGACTACACCGTGTTGCGAAATACCGGAAGATGGTATGATAGAAAGGGAAGTGGTTGTTATGAGTTTGTGATGGAAATCCCTTGCGAGCCTATTCCAGAACCACCCGTTCCGAATGTTATTGGCAATCGTGTAATTAGTGTTATACAAGTTGGAGGCCCCGCCAATGGTAGTACGCTTCCTCCGGGAACATACACCATCGAGTACGAGGCAACGGATGAATGTGATGGCACGACGACTTGCGTATTTACGGTTACCGTTGAGGAAAACAATGATCCTTGCGCGTCCTGTACGGCTCCTTCAAACATTGCGCTGAACAGGCCTGTGACCCAAAGCAGCGTCGGATATGTTGGCTACCCTTGGAAAGCAAATGATGGCAACACGGATGGAACTTATTTTGAGGACTCATTCTGTGAAACCCAGTATACCCAGAATCCATATTGGGAAGTTGATCTGGAAGGCTTGGCATGCATCAATACCATTAATGTTTGGAACACCGTAGACGAATACAATTTTGGTTACTTTACCAGAAACTTTTACGTCTTTACTTCAGAAACGCCATTCCCTTCTGATAACTTGAATACCTTATTGAATGATCCGGATGTAACTTCTTACTACTTCCCTGGAGACGCTGGTTATCCGACCAATATTCCGGTGACTGGTACGGCGCGATATGTCAGGGTAATGTTAGCTGGCTCGGGTGTGTTAGGCTTAGCGGAGGTACAGGTCTATGGCTGCTATACTTCCCAAAGTCTTGTTGATCCTGTAGCATCAGGTAATCGGGTGAACGAAAATACGGTAGAAGATTTGAGAATTAACGAATTGGTCGTCTATCCAAATCCTGCGGATAATTTCATCAACATTGATATGAAACCATACGCAGGTAGAAAAGGAACAATGATGATTGTCGATAATTGGGGAAGGGTTTTATACCGGACAGCATACGATGAAATTCCAAACACTGCGGTCAGGAAAGAGCTTATTGGTTACAAAAATGGCATGTATGCTATTGTATTACAACTTGAACAGGGCAAATTAAAGACGAAACATTTTTTCGTTGAAAATGAGTTCTAGAAGTCGTGATAATTGTATGATGTAATTTTTTTTATACAAAAAAAATAATATCAAAGGTGGTTGCTTGAACTTTCAGGCAACCACTCTTTGTTTTATATGTGACAAATTTATTGCCATCATTGTGTTTTTTTATTTAAAATCTTGTTGAGTGATGTTCAATGTTCGTTTATTTTTGTGACAAATAAGAAAAGATGTACTTGGCTTTATCCCTCTTCGCCCTTATTTTTGTACTAAGAAAAGTTTTTCATCGAATAAATTTCTCAAACTAAGAACATAATTTACCATTATGAGGAAAATAGATACTACCTTCTACATATTGTTTCTCTTCACGATTTCATTGTTCATCACCGCATGCGTCGATTCAGATGAACTCATCCTCGAAGAAACACCAACCGTAATTACCGATACCGACATTATCAATACTGATGGTACGCTTTTCAATGTTCATTTGACAGATGCACCTACAGATGTCGATGAAGTCAACATTGAACTCCTTTCTATTTTAGTCAAGGGGAGCGGCGTTACAGACTCCATTGAGTTGGGGACCAATGCCGGTATTTACAACTTATTGGATTATCAAAATGGCATTTCTACCCTTATTGGTAGCGATACCCTCACCGTTGACACTATTACAGACATTAGATTGATTCTCGGTCAAAATAACACGGTCAAGGTTGATGGCGAAGTTTTTGATTTGGCTACGCCTTCTGCACAGCAATCTGGCCTCAAAATCAAGGTTTGTATTCCGCTTGTGGATTATGATACTTATGATCTTACACTGGATTTTATCGCTGAGGAATCTGTTCTCCAAACTGGGAATGGACAGTATAAGTTGAGACCAAGAATTAAAGTGGTGGATGAAGATGCTATTTGTGAAGATGATGATGAGGAAGAAGAGGAAGAGGAAGAGGAAGAGGAAGAGGAAGAGGAAGAGGAAGAAGAAGAGGAAGAAGAAGATATTGATTATGGCGATTTGCCACAAACTGTCATTGACTACCTTACGGCC
>JAHDGC010000233.1 GCA_020627865.1 Saprospiraceae bacterium
ATAATGCAGAACAAATGGGTGAAGGATGGAGCGATTGGCTAGGCCTAATCCTCACTATACAACCTGGCCAAACAGGAGCAGATAGACGCGGTGTCGGGACTTTTGCATTGGGGCAACCCACTACAGGAAATGGCATCAGAACACATCCTTACAGCACAGACATGTCTATTAATCCCCATACCTATAACGATATAGGAGGCGAGTCGATACCACATGGTGTGGGTTCCGTGTGGTGTATGATGCTATGGGAAATGACTTGGGCATTGATTGATCAGTATGGCTATGACCAAGATGTTTACAATGGAACTGGTGGGAACAATATTGCAATGGCGTTGGTTATCGAAGGAATGAAACTCCAACCGTGTAACCCTGGATTCGAAGATGGAAGAGATGCTATCCTTGCAGCAGATGAAGCCTTGTATAATGGTGCGAACAAATGCTTGATCTGGGAAGCTTTTGCCAAACGTGGACTAGGCCTTAACGCTAGTCAAGGAGATTCGGGTAGCACGACGGATGGCACGGAATCATTCGACACGCCTGCCCTAAGTATTGAGAAGGTCGTGGACAAAACGACGGCAGGCCCTGGCGATACTTTAGTTTACACCATAAGAATTACGAATCCGCCACTCTGTGGTATTAGCTACACCAATGTTGTTATTTCAGATGATCTTCCGGCAAACACAACTTATCTAGTAGGCTCTGCTAGTGATGGTGGTGTAGAAAGCGGGGGCGTCGTTACTTTTCCAACCGTAGCGACTATGGCTCCGGGTGAGATCATCATCAGGAATTTTTCCGTAGTTATTGATCTGGGAATTTCGACAGCCATTTCTAACATTAATGATGATGTAGAAAATGGAAATATATACTGGACTCCTACCGCTTCAAATGGATTAAGCAACTGGCAAATTACAACCACGAATCCATACTCTGGAGCGAGTGCTTGGTTTGCTCAAGATGTCAATCAGCCCAATGAGCAATACTTAACTTTAACCGATCCTATTCTTCCAGATCAGGGTTCTCAATTAATTTTCTGGCACAATTATGATACGGAAGGAACTTGGGATGGTGGAGTAATTCAGGTTTCTATAGACAACGGACAATCGTGGTCAGATTTGGGTAGTCAAATCATTCAAAATGGGTACAACAGTACCATTAACAACAATAGTGCTACGCCTGCATTTAGTGGCAACAGTGGTGGTTATCTGCAAACTATTGTTGACCTCAGTACTTATGCAGGGCAGGGCATTTCCATTCGTTTCTGGATGCATTGCGATCAATCTGTGGGTGGCAATGGTTGGTACATTGATGATATTAGTATCAACTCGCTTTACAACTACATTCCCAATACCGCTACCGTCACCGCTGATGGCGGTATAGCAGCTTCTGATGCATTGGACACTCCTACGGGTATTGTTTCTCCAACTTGTTTGGATGGCGTACTTAATGGAGATGAAGTTGATATAGATTGTGGCGGCTCCCTTTGCCCTTCGTGTGTATCTTGTGATGATGGTGTGCTCAACGGAGAAGAAACAGGTGTAGATTGTGGTGGCTCTGAATGCCCAGTCTGTCCGACTTGTGATGATGGTATCCAAAATGGAGACGAGGATGGAATAGATTGTGGTGGCCCTTGTACAGCTTGCCCTACCTGTGACGATGGCATTCTAAACGGGGATGAAACCGGCATAGACTGTGGTGGATCAAGATGCCCTGCATGCCCGACTTGTGATGACGGAGAACAGAACGGAGATGAAACGGGCGTTGATTGTGGTGGCTCCGAATGTCCGGCTTGTCCTTGTTTTGGTAGTGCACTCACCCTGACGATTAATCTAGATAATTACCCTGAAGAAACCAGTTGGGAATTCATAGATTCTACCTCGGCTGTTGTTGCTTCGGGCGGAACTTATGGAAGCGAACCGGATGGCTCCACCTTAATCATTCCAGTTTGTCTACCGGATGGTTGTTATGACTTTATCTTGTATGATTCTTACGGTGACGGCATCTGTTGTCAATATGGCTTAGGCTCCTATGAATTGCTCAACAACGAAGATGGTACCATTATAGCAAGTGGCGGGGAGTTTGCAAATGCTGACACGACTAACTTCTGCCTTACGACACCTGTTGCCGGATGCGATTCTATGCTCATGATTCCTGACACGGTATACACGTATGACTACCATGCCTCATTTGCTATAGTATCTGATGGTATCGTTGCAGCGGATAATAATGTCAATTATACAGCAGGAAATTATATTGACTTAAATCCTAATTTTGAAGTGCAGCTTGGTGGAGAGTTTTTGGCCACGATTGGCGATTGCCCTTCTGACACTTCAAGCTTGCGGATCAATACAACTAGGGCTAAAAGTACCATCAAACAAAGGGATATATGGTTTGATCTAAATCAGCAACTACATGTAGCGACGGTTCAATACAAGTTAAATTCCGATGCAGTTTGTAAAGTATACCTTCAAAATTTACAGGGAAATGTTGTAAAAACAATACAGCAAGAAACCTGGATAGCAGCGGGGAAACAAAACTTAGATTTTAACACGGAGTTGCTGCCTTCTGGTGTTTACCATTTGATTTTGGAAAAAGATACTGAAGAACGATTGATAGAAAAGATTGTGATTCCGTAATAGATATACCATATTAGAAAGTAGGGTCGCAATGCATTGTGGCTCTACTTTTTTATTTATATTGAAAACATGAAAAAGCTATTACAGGAAATATCACAATGCACGGTCTGTAAACCACATTTGAAACTTGGGGTTCGCCCTGTTGTAAGTGCACATCCGGAAAGTAAAATTGTTATTATCGGGCAGGCGCCGGGGATTGTAGTTCATCGAACGGGTACTCCTTGGGATGATAAGAGTGGGGATAACCTCAGGAATTGGTTAGGTGTCGATAAAGATACTTTTTACAATCCGAAAAAGATCGCGCTTATTCCGATGGGATTTTGTTATCCCGGTAAGGGAAAATCTGGGGATTTGCCGCCTCGAAAAGAATGTGCGCCACTTTGGCACGATGCCTTATGGGAGCAAATGAATCAGGTGCAATTGACGATCTTGGTTGGTAAATATGCACAGGATTATTATTTAAAAACGCCTAGAAAAACGTTAACAGAAAGGGTAAAAAATTACAAGGATTATTTGCCGGATTTTTTTGTATTGCCACATCCTTCCCCGAGGAATAATATTTGGCAGGCTAGGAATAGGTGGTTTGGGGAGGAAGTGGTACCGGAGTTAAAAAAGCTGATTGGAAATTTGCATTAATAGACAATCACTACGCAACAATAAAATTACAACGACTTAAGGATACAGTCCAAGTGCTGCTAACACTTTTCTTATAGCAAGCCTTTCTTGTTCATTTAAACGAAGTAATTTGATTGTTGCTTCTCCAATACGTGTTTGGAATTATCAATCCTTCTTTTGTATCAAAATGAACAAGCCAATCTTCTTTTCTAGGGTTAAATAAAGGAACCAAATCATTATAATCACCTAAAAATGTAGCGAGATCTGTTCCCTTGTAGGAATTACAATGAGAGCAAGCTAAGGCCAAATTTCCAAATTCATTGCCGCCTCCATGTTTCAGACTTATAATGTGTTCGATCTGAAAAGGTAGAAAAGAACATTCTTCATGAAGTCTACAATATTCACACTTTGAATTAGGCCCTTTCAATCACATCTTCTCGGATTCGCTTTAAAATATAGCGTCTCATGCTGCCGCAAGTAATTTAATTGCTTTAACTTTTGCCAAGCTAATTATTAAGTCTAGTGCTAAGTAACGCTCCAATTCTGTCATCTGCTCTGAAGTTATCGAACCATTTTTCTTTATAGCAATCAATTCTTCCACTCTACCCACCA
Organism: Saprospiraceae bacterium; assembly: GCA_020627865.1. GTDB lineage: Bacteria > Bacteroidota > Bacteroidia > Chitinophagales > Saprospiraceae > JAHDGC01. Next base: position 3,861 of record JAHDGC010000233.1, read on the forward strand.
TATTTTCAGGGGCTTTTAATGTTGCAACTTGAGATGGATTAAGCTCTGCAATACTTGCAGCAAAAACCTCGAATGCTTCAACTACACTCATAATTTATTAATTTTATCCTCAAATTACAATGAAAAATGTAAAAATAAAAATAAATGTAGATTTTTTTGCAGAATCATTTTCATGAACAGAATTAAATAGAGGCACAACGAAGCATGCCTCTATAATCATATTTTATAATTCATATAGACATCGCAATAAGCATTACAACATGACTACTTCCTACGATTCGCCGCCGCAAAAGCCTGATCCAAATCCGCAATCAAATCATCAATATGTTCTATGCCGACACAAAGTCTCAACAAATCCTCCGTTACACCAGCGGACTTTTGTTCCTTAACGGTCATTTGTCGATGTGTTGTTGAGGCTGGATGGCAGGCCAGTGATTTCGCATCTCCGATATTCACCAATCGCTTGAAAATCTGGAGGGCATCATAAAATTTTTCTGCTTTTTTATAACCACCTTTAATACCAAAACTGAGCAAAGAAGAAGGTTTACCCTTGCAATATTTTCTTCCCAATTTGTAATACGCACTTGATTTCAAACCAGCGAATTTCACCCAACTGACCTGCTTGTGGCCTTCCAGATATTTGGCAACAGCGAGTGCATTTTCGCAATGCCTTTCCATCCGCAAACTCAAGGTTTCTAAGCCTTGAAGAATTTGGAATGCTGCCAGTGCAGATAATGCAGCACCGGTATTCCTAAGAGCAACTGTTCTCGCTCTGGCAATGTATGCCGCTGGGCCCATCGCTTCGGTGTAAACAACGCCATGATAGGAAGGCTCCGGTGTACTAAACTGCGGGAAACGTTCCTTGTGCTTTGCCCAATCAAATTTTCCACCATCGACGATGATGCCACCAAGGGTTGTTCCATGCCCACCAATATACTTGGTCATCGAATGCACAACAATGTCTACACCGTGTTCGATGGGACGAATAATAGAAGGTGTAGCCACCGTGTTATCACAAACGACGGGCACTCCTTTGGCATGTGCAGCTTTCGCAATTTTAGCAAGGTCACAAATATTTCCGGCGGGATTTCCGATGGATTCACAATAGACGGCCTTGGTTTTGTCATCTATTAATTTGGCCAAATCTGCTGCGCTGTCACTTTTTGCAAACCGGACTTCGATGCCTAGCTTGGGAAGCATGTGTGCAAATAAGGTGTAGGTCCCCCCATACAACTGTGGCGTTGACACGATGTTATCCCCAGCTTCGGCAAGATTGATAATCGCGTAGTTGATGGCTGCACTTCCGGCACTGGTACAAAGGCCAGCGATACCACCTTCTAATGCAGCAACTCTTTGCTCCAATACATCTACGGTTGGATTCATAATCCGACTATAAATATTTCCGGGAACGGCGAGGTTAAATAAGTCTGCACCGTGTTGGGCATTATCAAATTCATAGGCTACCGTCTGGTAGATGGGTACCGCAACGGATTTTGTGCTTGCTTCTGACTGGTACCCTGCGTGTAGGGCAATAGTTTCTTTTTTCATAAAAAGTTAGATTGTGAGAGCAGAGAATAAAGAGTAGAGAGTCACCCCATCTTATAATAGAAATTAGCGATTTATATCAGCTTCTCAGCTCTTCCATTTTCAGATAAATCAATCGCGATTCATCGCGATTATGCATTTTAAATATCAATTTTTTTCCGGATGCACTTTCTGATATCATCGTGTTCAATCAAAAATGCATCATGCCCGAAAAGGGTTTTTATTTCTAAATACTCCGCATTGGGAATATGCTTTGCCAAAAACTGTTGTTCAATTTTGGGAATTAAAATATCCGAATCGAAACCAATGACAACCGTGTTTGCTTTTATTGACGAAAGCGCTTGTTCAATACTATCCCTGCCCCGCCCCATATTGTGCGTATCCAATGCCATCAACAAGTGATAGTAACAATGAGCATCAAATCTTTTCACAAATTTATCGCCTTGATAATTGATGTAGGTCGCTGCCCTGAAGTCTCGAACTTTATTAAGATCAATTTCTTTTTGCCTTAATACAAAAGATGGATGCGTCCTGTAAAATGGAAGGGCAACACCACGACAGGCTTTTAAGCCAGCTTGCCCAGCGGTTTCATTTTTATCAAAAAATGTGGGATCTGATTTCAATACAATTCTTTGGGATTCATGAATGGCAACTGTCCAAGGCGTCTCCATTGCAGAGCAGCAAAGTAAAACCATGTTTTTAATCCGCCCCCCCCATTCGTATGCAATCTCTTGGGCAATATTCCCACCACAGGAACCACCGATCAAAAGCTGAACATTTTGAATACCAAAATGTTCTAATAATTTCAGGTGTAATTTTGCCGTATCCCTCAGCGTGAAGAAGGGGAAGTCCATGCCATATCTTTCTTCCCCATTGGGCATTTTATGCTTCGGGGAACTTGTGCCATAAGGAGAACCCAGGTTGTTTGCACAAATAATAAACCATTTATCCCAGTCAAAAATATCTCCTTCGCCAAAAAGTCCATGCCACCAGTCGTCGGCATCTGAGTTAGCTGTCAAGGCATGGCAAATCAAGATGACATTATCCCGATTTTCATTCAAAGTTCCATAAGTATGATGTGCAATAACAGGATTGGGAATAAGACCTCCATACTCTAAGTGAAAAGGTTCTTCTAAATGATGAAAAGCATATTTATAGGCTACTCTAGTCACAGTTTAGTTTCATTGGTTTAAAGAGCATGTTGGGATTTTATTAAAAGGGCTGCAAATGCCATTTTTTTTAATTATACGTCGTTACAAAAATGCTCATTATGCTAAGGCATAACTCCGCTTTTTGCGCCTAGTCTAATCAAAAAACTGACTATTTTCGCACTAATGAACAAAATCCCAACATACTCTTAGTAATTGTCAAATGTACACAAAATTGAATTAAAACAATTACTATTACACAGTTTTTATTATGAAAATCTTTTTCGCTTTTTGAGAAAAAACAAAATGAGCGCTATTAAAAAGTACATCGCTACACATCTATAACACAACTATAATTATACAAAACTACAGGTGGCATTGACCTTCGGCCATACATTCACACCACAGACTTTTTCTATACACCCTGAACCAGAGAGTGGTATTAATTTTGGAAGATTTTTTCTTAACTCCCCCTCTTTATCCCTAGTATTAATTGCCCACAAAACTATTATCATTATGATTCCAACTAAGGACATTACACTTTTATTAGAAAATAAAAATTCAAAAATATTACTGAAGTGGGATCAAGCTACGGACAAACATACCATTGTAAAAACGCTAAAACAAAATCAGCTTAATAAAAAAAACATTATTCAGTTTAACAACGAATTCAACATTACCCATAGGCTTTCCATTCCGGGTATCCGAAAAGCATTAACGATTAATAACACCACAAATGCTTCTACTCTTACCCTCGAATATATTCCGGGCATTCCCCTTTCTACTTACATCAAGAAGCACCCTTCTAATGTCAAAAACTTTTTAAGAATTGCTATTCGATTGGCTCAAATTCTAGGGACAATCCATCAGCAAAAAATCATTCATAAAGACATTAATCCCAACAATATTATTATTGAACCAAAAACAAAAACCGTAACCATAATTGACTTCGGTATCGCGACAAAGATCAACCTTAAAACTAAAAACATACCTAATCTAGAGACCTTAGAAGGTACACTCCCCTATATCTCTCCAGAGCAAACCGGCAGGATGAACCGGACTGTTGACTACAGAACAGACCTCTACTCACTTGGTGTAACCCTGTATGAATTACTCACCGGTCATCTACCTTTCCAGTGCGAAGATGCTATAGGTTGGGTACACGCCCATATTGCGAAACAAGTTGTATTTCCAGCACATATTGCTCAACCTCTCAAAGCCATTATTTTAAAACTAATGGCCAAGCATACTGACGATCGCTATCAATCTGCAGACGGGCTTCGTTTTGACCTTGAACATTGCTTAGCACAATTAACCGAAACGGGAACGATAAAAACATTCGAGCTTGCCCAAAAAGATTATTCTACTATTTTCCGCATTCCTCAAAAACTATATGGCAGAACAAATGAACTCCATAGCCTACTCAGTGCTTTTGAGCGCGTCACAAAAGGTTGCAAAGAAATCATTATGGTTTCCGGTTATTCGGGAGCGGGAAAGTCTGCATTAATCAATGAAATCCACAAATCTATTTTAAAAAAAGGAGCTTATTTCGCAAGTGGTAAATTTGATCAATTGCAAAGGAATGTTCCTTATTACGCCCTGATTCAAGCATTCCGAAATTTTATCAAACAGATCTTAGGCCAAAAAGAAGAAGCCCTACTTTCTTGGCGAAAAAAAATTGCGACTACTCTAGGGGATATAGGAAAAGTACTTACGGAGGTTATCCCCGATCTCGAACTGGTCATTGGGCCACAAAAACCCGTTGAAATGCTCAATGGCGAGCAAGCTGAAAATCGCTTCCACTATGCTTTAAAATGTCTGATACATGCCATAGCAGACAAGGACACCCCCCTTGTATTTTTCATTGATGATTTACAATGGGCAGATATAGCTTCTTTCAAATTGCTCGAAGAAATCGTACAAGCTCCAGACATTAATCACTTCCTCTTTATTGGTTCTTATCGAGATAATGAAGTCAAAGATGCTCATCCATTAACACTTATCTTACAAGATCTAAAAAATAAAGATATTCCTATTCAGCACATTAAGATAGGGAATCTATCCTTTAAGAACACACAGCAACTTATTGCAGATGCTTTGGATACCGATCTCGAAACATGTAAGACACTTGCAACACTCGTTTATCAAAAAACACAAGGCAATGCTTTTTTTATCAATCGGTTTTTGATGTCCCTATACGAACATGAATATTTGCGCTTTCATGCTCCAACAGGACATCTAAGTCATAAAGCAGCATGGCAATGGGATATCGCAGCGATAAAAAAATTAGAATATACAGATAATGTAATCGACTTATTATCGGAAAAAATCCAAAAATTAAACCCTACGACACAACAGATTATAAAGTTAGCAGCTTGTATTGGCAACGAGATCAGCCTACAAAAACTCACTATGATAACGAAGCATGCTCCAGAGAGAGTTGTTACGGCAATCCGCGAAGGATTACAGGAGAATTTATTGTTACCTATCGACGAGCATTATGAGATTTCCTTGAACTCAAAATTACAAGAGCAAGGATCTACCCCACCCCAATATGCTCCCGATTTTGTTTTTTGCCATGATAGAATCAGGCAATCTGCATACCTGCTCATTCCCGAGGGAGAAAAGCAAGCTGCCCATTTATCTATAGGGAGAATATTGTTAAAAAGTTATCAAAAAAGCGATGAGCAAGAACAGCATCAAAAATTCGTTTTTGATATTGTCAACCACTTAAACCAGAGCATAAATTTAATCAAAGCGGACAGCGAAAAAATAACACTAGCTTCCCTTAATTTATCT
>JAHDGC010000234.1 GCA_020627865.1 Saprospiraceae bacterium
AAAAACCTGCTACAGCAGCAAGTAGGAGGAATATGGATTGGATTCTTTGTATCATGATTTAGTTGAGTAGTTGATTAGTTTTTTCTGTGATTACCTGATTGCTTGTCGCACGACAGGCAGGGTTCGCACTTTCTTGGCTTCTGATCGTTAAACTCATTCCTTTGTGAAGTGATAGAGATTCACAACCTGCCTGCTCCAAGAATTCATACAACCGGACATTTTCTATTCTTTCCACAAAGAAACAGATTAATAAGAAAAAAGAAAAAGGAAAAGGGAAAAAATTGAAGAATTGGTATCTTGCACACCCAAATCATATCATATAAAACATCACATGAATCCAAACATAAAAGGAGATTATCAGCCCAGTTACTGGGAACTACAAAGTTTTTTCAACCATATTGATGTTGCTATTCTGGGTAGTGGTATCGTAGGACTAAGTGCGGCCATTTACTTGAAAAACCAACATCCCTCCCTACATGTTGTTATACTAGAACGAGGAATCCTTCCTACAGGAGCTTCTACTCGTAATGCAGGGTTCACCTGCTTTGGTTCTTTATCCGAATTGATAGATGACCTTCAAAACAATAATGAATCGGAAGTACTGGAATTGGTGAGCAAGCGCTGGGAAGGATTGATGCGGCTTCGGGAGCGAGTTGGAGATGTTGCCCTGCGTTACAAAGGATTTGGAAATTATGAAATTTTCACGCCAGAAGAAGTAACAAGTTTTGAAAACTGCAAGGAGCAAATTCCTTATTTCAACGAAAAGCTAAAAGGCATTATTAACCATCATGAAGTCTTTAAAGTTGCCGATCAAAAAATTGCACACTTCGGATTTTCTGGCGTCCAACATCTGATCCACAATCAAGCGGAAGGACAGATCCATACGGGCGAGATGATGAAGGCGCTTTTGGAAACTGCCACCCGAAAAGGTGTTCGGATCTTTAATGGGGTGACAATCAAAAATTTTCAGGAAACAGCAGCAGGTGTTGAGCTGGTCACAACAGCAGAACAGGTTTTGCGATGTAATAAGTTACTGGTCGCTACCAACGGTTTTTCCCAACACTTACTGCCGGAGCTGGCCCTTCAACCCGCAAGGAATCAAGTCCTCATCACGGAGCCGATTCCGAATTTGAGATGCAAAGCTTGTTTCCATTATGATCGAGGTTACGTCTATTTTAGGGGGATTGATAATAGGATTTTGTTGGGTGGCAGGAGGAATCTTGCTTTAGAACAGGAAACTACGGATGAATTTGGAACCACAGAAGATATCAAGGCTGCATTATTGAAGCTGCTGCATGAGGTTATCTTACCAGAACGAAAGGTGGAAGTTGCGCATTGGTGGAGTGGCATCATGGGTGTAGGTGCTGTAAAAAAACCTATTGTAAAAAAAGTGGGTAATCATATTGTCGTAGCGGTTCGCATGGGCGGCATGGGCGTGGCGATAGGGAGTTTGGTTGGGGAGGAAGGAGCCAAATTAGTGTTATAAGTAGATGCCAAATACTAGACGTTAGATTTTAGACTCACTTCTGACTGATTTATTAGCTCTTTATCAAAATTTAATTGTAAGAATAATTTTGTCTTACTACTTAATAAAGGTTTTTCATACATTTGTAATAAAAAATCATGCAAAACAATCGAGAATTTGATATTATCATTTGGGGAGCCAGTGGTTTTACAGGAAGATTAGTAGCGGAATATATGCTCCGACAATATGGTACAGGCGACACTGTAAAGTGGGCTATGGGCGGACGGAATTCGGAGAAACTAAAAGGCATTCAAAACGATTTGGGTGCAACGGGAATCCCTCTAGTTATTGCGGACAGTAACAAAATGGATACGCTTGAACAAATGGTTCAACGTACAAAAGTCATTTGCACCACTGTCGGCCCCTATGCGAAGTATGGCTCATTACTCGTTGAAGCCTGTGTCAAATACCAAACGGATTATTGTGATCTTACCGGCGAAGTGCAATGGATCCGAAAAATGATTGATCAACAGCATGATGCTGCGCAAGCAAATGGCACCCGCATCGTACATACTTGCGGGTTCGACTCCATTCCCTCTGACATGGGGGTTTATTTTCTACAAAAAGAAGCAAAAGAACGCACGGGTCAATATTGCCAACATGTTAAGTTCCGGTTAAAAGCAGCAAAAGGGGGCATCAGTGGAGGCACTTATGCAAGCCTCAATAATGTACTTGTTGAAGCAGAAAAGGACAAGGTTGTATATACAACTCTGTCAAATCCATATGGCCTGAATCCTGTGGGACAACAGACGGGAAAAGATCGCGGGGATTTAAAAAGTGTTCTTTTTGATGAAGATGCCAAATCTTGGATTACTCCTTTTATCATGGCCACCATAAATACTCGTGTTGTTCGCAGAAGTCATGCCTTACAAAATTTCCCTTATGGAAAAGATTTTCAATATGATGAAGCGACCATGACAGGGAGTGGATTTTCAGGCCGAGCCAAAGGAAATGTGATGCTCATGACTACAGGCTTGATGATGTCTGCGAAGTCCGGTTCTTTTTTGAAAAATACGATGAATCGTTTTTTACCCAAGCCGGGAGAAGGGCCGTCAAAAGCAAAAAGAGAAAGCGGGTTCTATAAAATATTACTTATCGGGAAGTTTGCCGATGGCAGCTTGATTCAGGGAAGTGTTACAGGAGATCGAGATCCAGGCTATGGCTCTACCAGTAAAATGTTAGCAGAAAGTGCGGTTTGCCTAGCTTTGGACAAGGATAAAACGCCGCAAGTTTCCGGTGTATTAACACCTGCGGTTGCACTTGGAGATGTTTTGTTAGAAAGATTGGAGAAGTATGCTGGATTGCAGTTTAAAATTTATGAAGGCTAAAAGGAGGATTCGTTATACAAAAACACACCACAGATTATGCAGGTTTTCAGGCATCTTTTATCTGTGATAAAATCTGTGGCCATCTGTGTAATCTGTGGTGTAAAAATTTGTAAAATGAACCACTAGTGCTTTGTAAATTAAATTTTTAATAATAATTTTTCTCTGCAAACGTTCCAGAGATTTTATCTCTGGCAATGACATGTCGTCCCTACAGGACTCATTCTTATCAAGAACTTTGTTTACAAAAAGCACTAGCAGATAAGCTTTTCAAACTTACCCTAAAACTCCACCAATTCAATAACCCACTCTGTAAATGTAGACACTTGTGGATTTACAACATCCGTCAACAAAGCATAGTGATTGCCTTCAGGTGTTACAGCAACGGTTGTTCCTTTGTCACTCAGCGCCTTGCTATTGTCCACCATAGCGGTTGCCCAGTTGTCGGTGCTACTCAACTCCACCAAAGTTTCAAAACTGGTTATCCCGACCAATTTGCCATCTGCCCTATACACGACACCATCCATTCCAGAAAAACGATCATCCGTAATTCCAACTACCGATACATCATTTGGATTATCTACTGGCATTTTAAGTAATTGATTGCCTAATAAGTTTGACACCAACAAGTAACCATCAGGATGGAAGTCAATTCCATTCGGCCCGACTAACATCATTGAAGTATCCGCAAAAATGCTCGCTTCATAATTTTGATCCACCTTATAAATAACATTGCCTAAAAAATCCGTAACATAAACATTGCCTGTGGCATCAACTGCAATGTCATTTGGTGTGACAAACCCAGCATCGGGGACTAATTCTAAAAAGGAGACTTCGTTAATTTTTTCTCCGGTTGAAAGCTTGTAAGCATTCAGTCCCGCAACATTTTTTGACCCCATAAATGCACCCGGATCTAAATTAGTTACCAAAAGGCGATCCCCGTCATAATCTATATGAACACCTGCACTAGCTTGCAAGTCATCATCATTGGTAAAGTTGGTATGGTTCCCCTCAAAATCTACTTCCAGAACATCTCCCATTGTCAAGGAACCCAACAAAAAAGTAGTATTATTTTTATTGTACTCAATACCTTCGGGCACTAGCCCTTCAACCCGTTACTTCTTTTGGAAAGGTAATCTCCGGTTCGGGATCCACGATAACAATCTCCTCATCGTCTCCACATCCACTCATCACCAAACAGCATAGGGTTAAAAGAAGCATAAAAACATTTGTTCTACTAATTTTGTGTACCGTCTGCAAATCATTAAAAAGACAGTCCATTTTAAAACAAGTCATTTACTTTAATTTTAGATTTAAAAATTGTACAAAATATTATTATTATAAGCAAGAGCCTTGGATTAAGAGCATCTAAGGCATGGTTTTACTTTCCTTGATGTGCTTATACCGCTCTAGCAAATCCATTTTGAATCGCTATTATTTTGTTGGAAAGCTTAAAGATAAGCCACATATACATAATCATTTAACAAATAGCAATTTGATTTTGTTTAAACTAAGGAACACTTGAAGATATGGAAAGTATTGTTCTTTTTAATAGGATTATGAATAAGGGGTATCATCCATGTGATCAAATTTCTGAAGAAAAACCTTGAGTGGGTTCAGTACTTCATGATTAAAATCCCAAATATCTTTTTGCATGGAAGCTTGATTGTTACATTTTCTACCGGCTTGTTTTCTTTCCCTTCTTGAACATTGATCATACCTTTGATAAATCGCAACCCAAAACTTATTAAAGTCACCATCATTGATAGAAAGCTCATTTTTCTCAATGCAATCCCTCCAAGCTTGTAAACAGTCTGCATGCCTTGAGTCTTTGCTTTTTATCTCCATCAGAACAGTCTCAAGATTCCCTACTCCATTTACATTTTGTAGATAAAATCCAATATTTACGGAAGTATCCTCATCTATAGGAACCTCAACCAATTCTCCCAACTCGGTAATAAGATTCTTACCCACATCAAAAGCTTCTTTTAAGGCAGCATTAACTTGTAGTATCCTATCATCAGCGGTCTTACTATCATGATCTAAAATTATCCCGACATTGACTATTTCTTCCTTCCTAGCTCTATTTCGTAAAGCCGTCAATGCATCAATTAATTTATTTGAAGAATCTCCCCCCATACATTCAAAATCATCAATTCTACAAAAGGGAGTCGCCTCAACTTCAATGGCAGGTGTTTGTTTCTCAACAAAAGCTTCCAGAAAAAATTTATCATTTTCACTTTCTACGATAAGAATATTTTTGCTCATTATATTTATTTAACGCTCACTCTCCTCTAATAGCCATATTATTCTCCAGTTCAAAAAGTAGTGTTTTCGGATCATGGATATTTGATGTTATTTCTTGGGTTTTACGATGTTTAAAAAACTCATGATATGCTCCTGCATCCTTTCTCCCGTCAGCAACAACCTTATTGAAAGCTCTAATCATTTCTATACTATGTGTTGTTGCAAAAAGCTGAACATTGAACGCTGCTGCCAACTCAAATATTCTATCCCATAACGCAGCATGAGCGGAATAGTGAATACCATTCTCAATTTCATCAATCAACAAAATACTATTCTTGTTATTAATCATTTTAAGTATAAAGTAACTAACTTTATTAATAGCATCCCCAAATAAACCAATGGGTAAAAAATCATTACTACTGGTTCTTATATAAATTGATGGCTGTCCAATGCTAATGGTTTTGACCTCGGTTATGCCAGCATCAATCACTTGAAAAGCTTGCAACACCCTACTACTCAACCCATTCAAGTCCGCTTTATCAAATTCTTCCGCTAGTGCTGTACTTGATACTCTAAAGGAAGAAGGGATGAAATGGATATACTTTGGATTGGGGAGATTGATACCCTTAGAAATAAGCCCCTTATTATAAGCAATTAAGCTTGCGGATATACCTTTTTCGCCATTAAGCTTGTATTCAAGATGAAGTGTTGAACGCTTAGCTTCTTTGTTCGATAGTAATTCTCTAATCTCTTGAAACTTCACATCGTCTTTATTATCGTTATCTTCTTCTGAGATAAACTTAACAAAATCCTCAACGACTTCATCACATCTTAACATTAATGAAATATTATTTCCTTCTTCATTTTCTAATCGAAGTGAAGCCTCTTTAGTTTTCTTATCATAAAATAAATTATCCCAAGCCCTTTCCGGCATTTCTTTCATAAACGAAAAATCTATCTGCCGAAACCTTCTCAGCAGCTCTACACTTGTAGGCCTAGGAGATGTATTAAAAAAAATAGCCTCCAAGAAAGCAGTCTTACCAGAGTTATTTTTGCCTCCAATAAGATTGATTCGTTTAAAACCTTTGAAATTACTATTCCTAAAACACCTAAAATTTTTTATGTTTACATTTTTTATCATAAAAACTATGTTTAATGCAAAAATACGCAAATTTTTTAACAAAAAAACGTTCTTATGCGTAGATAAAGTACACCAACCTAATACGAGAACAAAGCATTTTGCATGAAAATAACACTATTCAATATATTACTCTTTTTGTTTTTTATGCCGGTAAGTATTCAGGCACAAACACGCCCTGTAAAAAAATTACCAGCGCAAGAAAAATTGACCCAAGATACCACAAAAAACGATAGAGTGGTGGTAGACCACTCCGATTTTGCGGAAGGGATTTTTGAAGAACAAAGAGAAGTTCGCTTCCTCAAGGGCAATGTCGAACTCCGGCAAGATGATGTATACATGTACTGCGATACGGCTACTATCGAAGAAAATAATGTCATCGCTGTCGGACATGTCATCATTCAGCAAGGGGATTCGGTGAACGTGTTTTCTGATTCACTAGTGTATCAAGGCGACAAACGGATTGCTGATCTTTATGGAGATGTGGTGTTAGAAAGCAACAAACAAAAGCTGTTTACCAATCAGTTGAATTATGATTTAAAAACCAAAGTGGCTAAATATACCAATGGGGCAACCCTAACGGATAGCACCACGCAGCTGACCAGCAAGATTGGCTATTTTTACCTGCGAGAGGATAAGGCTTTTTTCAAGGATAGTGTCCAAGTTGTTGATACGGCCTTCACACTCCGATCTGATACGCTGGAGTTTGATACGGAAACCAAGATTGCTTACTTTCATGGTCCGACGGTAATCATTCAGGAAGAGAGTAAAATTTACTGTGAATCGGGTTTTTACAACACGACCAATTCTGATGCAAAGTTTTTAAAAAATCCGCAATACATCAAGGGGACACAGAAGGCAACGGCAGATTCCATTTTCTATCTGGGGGACAAAAAAGAAGTTTTGCTGGAAGGCAATGCAAAGATTATCGACGGAGATAAAATCGCCATAGCGGATAAAATTCGCTACGACGAAAACACGGACATCAGCTATCTTGAAGGAAATGCCCACTACGAGGATGCCACACAGGTGATTGATTCGGATAAGATTATTTACGATTCTAAGAATGAAGTGTATACCACCGAAGGCCGTTCCCGCCTCAGCGATCCGCCCCAGATTTTGGAAGCAGACAATATTGATTTTAATAGCGAAACAGAGGTCGGCCTCGCTCGGGGCAATGTTTACTGGCAGGATACTTCTGCTAATCTTTCCATTGTTTGTGAAAGGGCAGATTATGACCAAAAAAAGGACTTCATTCTTGCATCGGGTGGCCGACCTTTCCTGACGACATTAATGAATGATGATTCCCTTTTCCTAACTTCCGATACGCTGATGGCTTTTAAGAAAAATCCGGAAGATTCTGCCCGGACCATGTTGGCTTATCAGGATGTCCGGATTTTCAAATCGGATATGCAGGCCGTTTGTGACTCCTTAATTTATGACCAGCAAGATTCTTTATTTCGGTTCTATAAAGATCCGATTATTTGGTCAGATACTACCCAGTTTTCTGCAGATACCCTGCATATGTTGATGTCAAACGATCAAATTGATAAAATTTTTCTTTACAATAATTCTTTTATTATAAATTCGCCGGAAGAAGTTTATTTTAACCAAATTAAGGGAAAAAACATTACGGCCTTTTTCAAAAATAGCCAGTTGAGTAAAATGAAGGTGGACGGTAATGCCGAATCGGTCTATTATATCCAAGATGATGTTAAGGCATATATCGGGGTGAACAAGACCATTTGTAGCGAGATGATGCTGTTTTTTGGAAACAATGAGGTAGAGAATATCCATTTCTATGCGGTTCCTAAAGCGACAATGTTCCCGATGGGGCAAGCCAAGCATGGCTCGGAATTGCGCCTGCCGGGATTCAAATGGGTTACGGATCGAAGGCCAAAATCGTTAGCGGATTTGTTTGATATCCAAAGTGAAGACAATAATTCAAACCCAGAGGTAAGCCAGTAGAGTCGTAATGCTTACGACCTTACAGTTTTTTAATTCATATTATACTAAACGGCTAAACCTGCCTGTACAAGTGTGCACGCAGACAGGTCACGCAGGCAGGTTAACAGTGAGTTTTCTTGAACCATTGAGGCATTAAGAATGCATTAAGAAAAATGAGCTGAAGCTCGTTTAGCTTAACTAAGCTCAATGTCTTAATGGTTTAAACAAAAAACATTCGTGTTTTAACTATTTACAAAATCATTGTTCAATAAGTCTTTTGGTAAAAAAATCGAAAACGCGATGAGAAGCGATATGTTTAGATTTTATGTCATAGTATTTATATCATTTTTTTTGCTGAACAATAACAGCATCATTTTCGGAAACTCCCTGTTTGACGAAGCAACCAAAGCATATAATGCCAAGCAATATGACGCAGCTATTTCAAAATATGAAGCCATTCTTGCAGAGGGGCTTCGGAGTTCAGCTGTATATTATAATTTAGGAAACTGCTATTATCAAAAGTCTGAGCAAGCCAAGGCCATGTTAAACTACGAGAGAGCCTTGCAACTATCACCACGAGACAAAGATATCCAGTTCAACAGGGATGTTTTACAAAGCGAACTCACCGATGATATAGAAGCCATTCCTCAATTTTTTCTCAGTCGCTGGTGGGAAACCTTAAGCAGTTTAGGTAGCTCTACCCTATGGGCTATTCTGGCACTACTCTTTTTGTGGCTAGGTATCGGCAGCCTAGCGAGTTGGATTATTGGAAAAACCAGACAACAAAAGAAGCGTGGATTTATTGGAGCATTAGCTTTTACCCTACCCTTTTTGCTGGCCTTTTTCCTAGCCCGCAGCAGCTACATTTCGGAACGAGACAGCAAGGCCGCGATCATTATGCCCAAGGAAGTTACGCTCCGCAGCGCACCCGATGCCATTAGTAAAGAAATTTCAAAATTGCACAGTGGGACAAAAGTAAAGTTATTGGATAAAATAGATGATTGGTTCAAGGTTGGGTTGCGAAATGGGGAAACGGGTTGGTTACCGGAACAAGAATTGGAGAAGATTTAGGATCAAGCCGAGGTATTGACAGGTAGGGACAAGGCATGCCTTGTCCCTACCTGTCAATACACCTCCATATCTATCGGC
>JAHDGC010000235.1 GCA_020627865.1 Saprospiraceae bacterium
AAGCGCATGTGCACCTTGAGGTGTATGGACAACTTTTCGGATTCATTGGCCAATTGGGCTTTTTTCAATTCTGCCTGATTTTTCTGGATTCTCCGCTCCACTTTTTTCAATTTAAAAATGTTCACGGCATAGATGCTATCTCGAATAAAATTCTTGTCCGGAACAGGCTGCGTCTTCAATTCAACATTGTGCTTCTCTTTCCAGTTGGGGCTATACTCATAAGGGGAAGAGATGAGGTCAATGGCCATCTCCCTGATTTCTTTATTAGGATGATTGATGAAATAATTCTTGTTAATCTCCTTTTTTTCCACCAACATTTTTACACAATGGTTAACCAGCCTCGCATATTTTTTACTATCAAACTCCTCCAAAACTTCTTCAATATTGATCAAGATAAAACCAGCTACCGTAAGTTGTTCTTCCTCATCAAAAATTTCTCCACCATAATTAACCAAAATTCTCGCGAGGTCTTTCTCCTGAAATTCATCCCCACTTTTTATTTTTTTCTGCCTTGGAGGTGGGGGAGCGCTCATCTCCTGGGGATCAATCTGGGGTTCATGCGTCGGGAAATTGGTATCGCTTACACTGTTGGCTTGCCTTTCTTCATACTGCTTTTTCTTCCTTAAAATACTGGCCACATTTTTATTGGCGGCATCAATAAGCAGTTGCTCCTGAACATTCAGCAGGGTCGAGCATTCTTTGATATAAACAGACCGTTTAAGCGGGTCGGGAATGAAGGCGATACTTTTGACAATATCTTTTAGCAGATTGGTTTTCTTTACCGGATCATTCTGGGCTTCCTCTAATAATATTTTTGTTTTAAATAAAATAAAATCATCGGCATTGGATTGAATATACTCGCGGAAGGCTGTCGTGCCCACTTTGTTGATATATCCATCCGGATCTTCTCCTTGCGGAAGCAACACTACTTTTACATTCATGTTTTCTGCCAGCACCATGTCTAGTCCTCGCAAGGCAGCCTTCACGCCGGCCGCATCCCCATCATAGATAATTTTGATATTATCGGTAAATCTTTTTACCAGCCGTATCTGATCTTTGGTCAAAGCCGTTCCAGAAGAAGCCACCACATTCTCAATGCCAGATTGATGCAAGGAAAGCACATCAGTATACCCCTCGACAAGAATACATTCATCAAATTTCCGAATAGCATTTTTAGCAAAATAAGCGCCATAGAGTACCTTACTCTTATTGTAAATATCCGTTTCTGGAGAATTGATATACTTCGGAGCCTTGACCGCCTTTTCCAGAATTCTCCCGCCAAAACCGATGACCTTCCCACTGAGGTTATGTATAGTAAACATGACACGGTTTCTGAAAAAATCATTACCATGCTTGGTTTTCAAACCCAACATTTCGATGTACTTTTCCTCATAACCTGTCTTAAGGGCATGTGCTATAAAATCTTTTTTGCTATTGGGTGCGTACCCCAAACCAAACTTCCGTACGGTTTCTTCCCGAAACCCTCTTTCTTTAAAGTAACTCAATCCAACACTTTTGCCTCGGTCTGTTTCAAAAAGTTGATTCTGATAAAAATCCCTAGCAAATTGATTGATGAGATAAAGGCTCTCCATCAGTTGCCGCTCTTCCCTTTGTTCCTCTGTGGTTTCCGTTTCTTCAATTTGTATCCTGTACCGCTTGGCCAACATCCGCAATGCTTCCGGATAGGAAAGGCGTTCATGCTCCATCAAGAAACTGGCTGGCGAACCGCCTTTACCACATCCAAAACATTTGAAAATATTCTTCCCCGGCGAAACCATGAAAGAAGGTGTCTTTTCATTGTGAAATGGGCATAACCCTTTCATGTTGGAGCCGCTCTTCTTCAGGTTAACATAGTCTCCAACGATGTCTTCTATCTTCGAGACCTCCAATATTTCTTGCACCGATTTAGGAGAAATCATAATTATTTATTGAAATGGGTTGTAAAATTATTATAAAGAAAATATTATGACGAATTATTATGTGAATGTGAGGATTAGTGACATTTAATGTGGCCTAATGCGTGAGGTGTAGTTTATCATTTTGGCCTAGGCGGTTTTCTCAAAATATATCATGTGGTTGGCCAATATGAAAATATTAAATATAGTATTTATTAAGGATGTTTTAACCAATGTTAAGTTTATTTAACTAAAAATATTTTAACATATATTTTATTGATTATGAGTTGTTTGCATGTCATTTGTGAAAATTTATTAACAATAGTTAATTTTCTATAACACCCAACTCTAATATTTCAGGTCTAAAAAACGTATTAAGAAATGTAAATACGAAACAAACAGCCTGCTATTAAAAAAGTGGCTGAAAAATATAATGGGTGTTCTCATAGTGTGTGACCTGCTCCGTGTCTAATGTGACAGCGGAGCAGCTCTTTTTTATCTTGAATTTTGATTAAATTCATTCAAAAAGTATGAGCATGCAAATTAAGAATATTATATGGAATAGAGAAAAAGTGAGGTATAAATTATCTTATTTTAATAAATAACCATGATCGTTTCCAGGCTTCCCTCCTTTAGGCCTGCCTACTTTGTTCAGTACGAACAGGCAGGGCTGAGGTAAAAAGCTTGAAAATCACACCGTTTTCAAATCTTCGAATGATGGAATTTCCGGAGAAAACTCAAAATTGGAATTCTCATGATCTATAATGCTGCAATAGGTTTGAATCCCGTTGCTCACGATGAGGGTTTTGACTTGTAGCGGCATATTGTAGGTCGCAATTTGCCTGAAGGTATCTGCCGAAATTTTGATATGAGGCGCCTTACATTCCACAATACAAACCGGCTGAAATGCTTTATTATAGATTAAAATATCACAACGTTTGGTCAATTGGTTGACCTGAAGCGTTTTCTCTATTTTAATGAGATTTTTATTATAATTTTTCTCTTCGATGAGGTAAAGAACGAACAATTGCCGAACAAATTCCTCCGGTGTCAATACCAAATACTTTCGACGAAGCGGGTCGAAAATTTTTCGCTTGCCCGATAATTGTTTGATAACGAGCTGTTCCTTAAACTTTGTGAAATTAATTTCCAGTAACAAAAGTGACCAGTTAAAAATTGTGAATATGAAAAGGCAAGAGTGGAGATTTAAAGATCAGAAGCCAAGAAAGTGCAAACCCTGCCTGCTTGTCGCACGACAGGCAGGTAATCACTAACAACCAATCACTCCTGTCTAGTTTCCTCACATTGTAGCCCTCAAATTCATCAAAGATAACTTTTTTTCTATCAATGCACAGGCCTGATCGGTGTATCCAGATAATATTTGGCAATTGACCATGATTTGCTCCTCAACAGGTTGCTGAATCGTAAGGAGTTGTTGGATATTGAGAATGCATTCTTTAGCCTGACTTAACCCGACAAGATTATAATTCGATTTGAGTTTATGGACAACCTTACCGGCTTCAGTCCAATTTTGAGCTTCGACTAATTTGAATAATTTCTTAATTTCCGGAGGGTTGTTTTCAAGAAAACTCAAGAGTACATCCGCAATGTATTTCGAGTTACCATCGAATGTTTTGTGCAATTTTTCAAAATTAATGGCGTCTTCAAAGAGCTGATGATTCTCGTTTGAGTATTTACTTTGAATCGTAATATGCGTATCGAAAAAACGAAAGGATGCTTTTAGTACTGTTGACAGATAGTTGAGTTCATTATCCTTATGAATAATAGAAAATGGTTTTTTCCCATTCAAGGATTCTTCTATTTCATAAATTTCCAATCCACTTAAAATAATCGTGGGGGCATCGGTATGTTCCATTACCTGAGCAGCGGTACCATCATGCAGATAAAAATCAGCGATTAAGAGATCAAAAGTTTTTGATTCCAGTGCACGCACGGCATCAGCATAGGTGTTGACAATTTCATAAGTAAAAGGTGGCTCATGGTGCTCAAAATATCTTTGAAATGCCATTTGATCTATTAAATCATCTTCGATATACAAAACTCTATTTTCTTTCATTTTGAAGTTTAAATTTATTCCGGAAATACATTGTTTGACCAATAGTTGTAAATAGATTCCATCTTGTGGATAAACTCTCCATAATCAACGGGCTTTACCATGTATCCAGCAACAGATTGATTAAAACTATGTTCTATGTCTTGCTTCTCCATAGAGGTTGTCAAGACGATTACAGGAATGGATCTGCACTGTACATCTTGTTTGATAATCTTAAGAAACTCTAATCCTCCCATTTTCGGCATGTTCAAATCAAGCAAAATTATAGCAGGTTTCGCTTCTTTTGATTTTAAAACATCTAATGCTTCCTCTCCATTTTCTACATGAATCAGTTTATTGCCAATCTTTAGTTCCTGTAAGGCCCTTTCTACAGTGAGCGCGTCAATCTGGTCATCTTCAACAAGTAGAATAGGACAACCATTATTGATGAATTTAAGCATGTGTCAGTTTTGTATATGGTTTTTTAGCAGGGTAAACTCAAAGGTCGTCCCTTCTTTTTCAATTGATTTTACAGTAATACTACCGCCTTGATTTTCAACGATTCTTTTGACAATCGTCAAACCAACTCCGGTGCTTTCGAATTTATCCCTAGCTTGCAGTGTCTGGAAAATTTTGAAGATTTTTTCTTGATACTTTTCGGGTATCCCTGGGCCATTATCTGCTACACTGATGATATAATAACTATCTCTTTCCTCCCAATCAATTTTTATAATACCCTTTTTCTTATCATTGTACTTAATCGCGTTGATAATCAAGTTTTGAAATACTTGCTCTATCCTTATCTTTTCACAAGTAATTTTCGGCAAGGGGTTAACAATTGTAATCTCAAAATCCTCTGGTACGAATAGCGAGTCAATAACATTCTTTACAAGTTCGTTTAAATCCGTTAATTCCTGTGTAACCTTTATCCGTCCGATTCTCGAATATTGTAGAATGGCTTCGATGAAATTATGCAACCGTATCACCCTGCCTTTTAGAAGTGTCAGATGCTCCTTTCCCTTCTCATCCATGAGGTGTGAATAATCTTGGATGATCCAAGACGTTAAGGAGCCAATGGCACGTAGCGGGGCTTTTAAATCATGAGAGACAATGTATGCAAAATCCTTGAGTTCATTATTGACCTTGCCCAACTCATGGAGGAGTTGCTCCTTCTTCTCTTCCGCTTCTTTTTTAGCCGTAAGATCCCTGATAAATAAACTCAAAAAACTTTTATTCTGAATTTCAAAACTAGTGATGGATAATTCTATCGGTAATATCTTTCCTGATTTGTGTTTGGTTTTGACCTCGAATCTTTTTTGACTAAATGTCTGGACTTTCTTTTCCTTGAGGTGTTCGATCATATTGGCAAACCAATTTTTCTCTATTCTGTTCAATATAAAATTCATGATGTTTTTTCCCAAAATATAATTAGGAGAATACCCGAAAATTTGTTCAGCCGCATCGTTCCATTCCAAAATAGTACCGTCTGTATCAATGGTAATCATCGCATCCAATGATGATTCAAAAACAAGACTGAGCCTATCTTGTATATTGAAAAACTGTTCCTCAACATTTTTAAATTCTGTAATTTCTTTACCAAACAATGTCAGGCCTATGATTTCCCCAATTTCATTCCTTACTGGGGTAATGTTTACCAGATCATATCGAAGCTCTCCCTTGACAGTATAACTCCTTTCCATCATCACGTTTTCTCCATTCAGTGCTCTTTCATAATATCCTCGCCATTGTTCTCTTGCCATTTCATTATTGGGCAACAGTAATGTTCCGATCTCTAGTTTTTTTATACCAAAAAGCTTGTGCATGAGTTTCGTGCAAGCCTTGTTGAACATCAGGAGGCGATACTCTTTATCTACAGCAAATATTTTATCCGGTGTGGAATCCAGAACGAATTTTAATCTGCTAAGGCTTTGGGAAAACTCTTTTTCATCGAGTTTGGCAGGATCAAATAAATTAATCTGGTTTTCCTCGTCCTTCAAGATGCATCCCTGTAAAGACAGATCAAATTTTTTGATAATTCTATTGAGCTGAATGAGTTTGCTTTGGTTAAACTGGTGCCTATCGTTTTTAGCTGTAATCTTTATGAACCCATTATTGGTAATTTTAAAAAGTAGGACAAGGTTTTTGGCAATATGTAGCGGACTTATAGGCTCTGCATAGAAAGTAAATTCATTCTCCTCTAATTTATATAAAGTATTTTTTATAGCAAGATTATCCATCGTGCTCACAATCACATTGTTGTAGTCTCGGGAAACTAGATAAAGTTGTTTTTCATGATAAAGCTTAACATCTTTAATGTCGAGTAAACTAATTAGTGCGTTGAAGAAATTTTTACAGTTCTCCTTAAAATCCAGCGACGTTCCAATAGACAAGGACAACTCATAGAGAACGGATAGTTCATTCGAGTTGAGCTGCTCCTCTGATTGGGAATTTAATATCATACTATTAGGTGTCATATGCCAGCAGGGTCAATTTTTTTCATCTTTAAAATAAATTGAGCGGGTGTTATGCTGAGATTATTGCTTAGTTTATGGCCTCAGAAAATATAATTATACGGGCAGAGGTAAAGTTTGGCGATACTTTAAGTATCTTTTTTGATAAGTTTATTGCAAAGACTACAATAAGTATGCACCTGTTATTCTGTAAGAGATTTTTCCTTTAACAAACGATAGATTGTTGATTTCCCAATATTTAATTTTTTAGCAACTTTCAAAACGTCGTTATCGTATTTCGTGAGGTAAAAGAAAATGATCTTTTCGTTATATTCTTTTAGTGTCAGTTCGTTGCTCAAAAAAGATTCAACTCTTCTTCGGCTATTGAATCGAATATCATCTGCCCCTATGCAATCATCCTCACACATTACTATGGCCAATTCCACAATAGCTTTTAACTCTCGGACATTTCCGGGAAAATTGTAATTCATTAATTTGTCTTTCGCTTCATTTGATAACGTGGTTTTGGGAAGTTTGTTTTTCTTACAATATTCTTTTAAAAACTGTTTGGCCAATAATAAAACGTCATTTCCCCTTTCTCTAAGCGGGGGTAATTCTATCGGTAGCCCCAGAAGCCTATAGTACAGGTCTTCCCGAAATAAGCCCTTTTCTACCTGCTCCGCCATGTCTCTATGCGTTGCGACCAAAATCCGTGCATCGTAAGGAATGGGCTTCGTACCACCAATCCGCATCACTTCCCGTTCTTGTATGGCCCGTAACAATTTTGCCTGCAACCTGATGTCCATCTCGGCTATTTCATCCAGAAAAAGCGTGCCTCCGTCGGCCAATTCAAATTGCCCGGGCTTTCTCATATTTGCCCCCGTGAATGCACCCTTTTCGTATCCAAATAATTCGCTTTCCAATAACTCATTCGGAATGGCGCTGACATTTACGGCAACAAAATTTCCGTTCCGCCTTGCAGATTCATAATGAATAGTTTTGGCAACGAGTTCTTTCCCAGTACCGGTCTCCCCAGTTATCGAAACGGTGATATTTGATTTCGCAGCCTTGTTGACCAGTTTAAAAACGGGATTCATTGCCTTCGAATTTCCATAAATACTAGTAGCGTATTTGTCGGATAGTTCTTCCTTAAGTTGTTCGACTTCTTTCCTTAATCCAATCTTATGCTTGAGGCGTTGAATGGTGTGGAATAACAAATCTTTGGTATCATCTCCTTTCTCTATATAATCTGACGCGCCAGAATGGATCAACTGTACGGCAACATTGATTTCCTTTTGTCCAGATAAAATAATGATTTCTATATCCTCATTATGACTTTTTATTTTTTTGATGACCTCGCCACCATTCATATCAGAGAGCATGTAGTCCAAAGATATGATAGATGGATTGAGGTGGAGATTGTTCAGGCATTCTTTACCATTCTTAAAAATATGAATATCCAAGTCGCCATCAAGTTCCGCAACATATTTTACTAAATTTGTATATATTGGGTCATCCTCAACTATAAAAAATCGTAATGGTGTAAATTTAGTGCCCATCGGGTGATAATGTATTCAGTTTTAGTCAAATTTGAAGCAGCTATCTTGATTTGTTATAGTGCTACAAAAGTAATAAATATATATATTATATTAGTTATAAGTTTAATGTTTTAAAAACTTTCCCAATATGGGAATAAATATAGAATTATTCAATGAAAAAGCAGATTTAATTCTGATTTGATAGATTTTTAAATTTTGAGTTTGTCACAGTTTCTTATTACAGATGAGCTATATTTTTATATATTTTATTGGGAATGGTCGCTGAGCTATCAATATTGAAATGAGGTGTATATTTTTTGCTTGTTTATCTGGATGTCCATATTTAAATATCTTTGTCACAAATTTATGCTTAGCTATGCCTGAATTGGGTTTTATTGGCTAGATTTTAGAAATACATCAAGCAAATATTAGCGAAGTAGCTGCTTACAAACCGCCTCTAAACTCCAACCCCTTTCCCCTTTTTCCCCTTCCCCTTTAGTTATTATCATTTTTTAATTCCAAAACCAAATTGGGTATGAAATACTATAGAGTATTATCATTGGGTAAGTTTATATCCGGAACAGAACTAGATATAATACTATTGGCCTTTTCAGAGTTATTTAGCAAGTTAACATCAAAGCATCATAAGCGAATACAACTTACTATTATTGAGGAACAGGCCTATGTTTCGGAGGTAATGACAAGAATAAAAGAGTTGAATATTGAGGGAAATGTGAGGATGATTAATTTTCAAGATCAGTCTGAAGTTGAAAAAGCATATTTCGAAAGTTCGGTTTTAATGTTGCCTTCCTTGAATCGGGCAAAGTCCATTATTCCCGAAGCATTTTCTTATCAATTACCCGTCGTTACATTAGAAAGGGATTTCGTATACGAATATATCGACCAAACTTGCGGCATGCTGGTCAGTGCAGATTCAAAGGAGGATGCGGTATACGAGTTTTTCTCGATTATGGAAATATTATACTTTGATCCGGAAGCACTTAAGATTTTGCAAAAGGGCGCGCTTAGAAAATTTGATGGCAGCTTTACTTGGGGTGATCGTAAGTCTGTTGCTAGAGCACGATAAGGAAAAGTATAAGGCAAATTAAAATAATAAATTACCCATGTTGACGTCATCTTTTTCCATGATACTGCGCCTGCCTGTACAAGTGTACACGCAGACAGGTCAAGCAGGCAGGCTTGTCTAATGAAAAAATATTTAGTCAAAATGCGCATTTATTAACTTTATTTTGCCTAAAAGCGACTGGCTAGCCTCAAACTAACCAGTCGCCTTTGTAGCATCGTAATGCTTACGACGTTTCCATAATATTGGTTTTTGTTACGTTCCGAAATTAGTACAGCGCCTTAACTGCCTTGTCTG
>JAHDGC010000236.1 GCA_020627865.1 Saprospiraceae bacterium
CCCATGAAAAAAACAAAAAAATGGTACTTCGCCTCTGACTTCCATCTCGGTGTAGATGCCCGATTGACAAGCAGAGAACGAGAAAAGCAGATCGTCCGTTGGCTAGAACAAATCCGCCACGATGCTGCCGCCATTTACTTGGTCGGGGATGTCTTCGATTTTTGGTACGAATACAGAACGGCCATCCCAAAAGGCTATTCCAGGCTGTTGGGAAAGCTTGCCGAACTGCGGGACGATAATATTCCCATCTACTTCTTCACCGGAAACCATGATATGTGGATGTTTCGGTATCTAGATGATGAAATGGGCATCCCGATTTATCGGGAACCTATCGTGGAAGAAATTGCGGAAAAAAAATTCTTTATCGGTCATGGAGATGGCTTAGGTCCGGGTGACTATGGTTATAAATTCATAAAAAAAGTGTTCGCCAACAAGCTTTGCCAATGGCTTTTCGGCTGGATTCACCCCGATATCGGTATTGGTTTGGCAAATTTTTGGTCTGGTAGAAGTCGGGATCATCAAGACCCTGCCGAAGAATATTTTCTTGGAGCGGATAAAGAATGGTTGTTGGCCTATTGCAAAAGAAAACTAGAAACATTGCCGGATGTTGACTTTTTCATCTTCGGCCACCGCCACCTGCCGATTGATTACACACTAAATACTGCGGGTAGTCGTTACATCAATCTGGGGGAATGGCTCCACTTTAATTCTTATGCCGTCTTCGATGGGGAACAGTTACAGCTTGAATTTTTTGAAACGGAGCCGGTTGGGATGGAGTACTAACAGGATAATTACATTGAAAGATGCAATGTTGTTTGCTAAAACATATCCGCAAGATTGTTGTATGCGAGCCAAGGTAACGGTCTTTGGCCGGAAAATAACTGGCCAGAGGCTGCCACCCAAGTTCGGGTACGAGTAAAACTTGTAACGAACACCATATCTCCTATAAATTTATTTTTTAAGATCCTTAAAGGCAAAGCAAAATCATGAATCAAAGGGACATCTTCATATCTGTTTTTTTATTTGTAACAATAAACCTCCTTTTCCTGACCTGCGGCACCGCATCCGCCGTACAGCAACCATCTGTCCCGAAAGATAAACCTGTAGTGCTACAAGATTCTGTACCTTATCAATTGCTGACCAAACTGGACTGTGAAGCTAGGCTGTTCACCACCGATAAACTGCGAAATGTTTACGTGGTCAATACGGCCAATGAATTACTAAAATATGATGAGGCAGGTGCATTGTTGTTTGAATACAACAATAACCGGTTTGGGAATATCGGTTTGGTAGATGCAACCAACCCTTTTAGCATCCTTGTTTTTTATCCGGATTATATGCAGGTGATCATCCTGAACCGTACATTGAATGTTACGGGGCAGATGAGTTTGTTTGATTTGGATATTCAAGAAGTTAAGGCGCTGGGCATGTCCAATGATAATAACATTTGGATCTATGAAGATATGAATTTTCGCTTGAAGAAGTTAAGTCGGGATGGGCGTGTGATTCAAGAAAGTGAAGATTTGCGCGTATTGTTACAAGAAGCGTTGCAACCCAATTTTTTATTGGAGCGAGAGAACTATGTATACTTGAATGATCCAGATATTGGAATTGCTGTCTTTGATTTGTTCGGGGATTATGATAGGATAATTCCGATCCAACAACTCCGGATATTTCAAGTATTGGATGGGCAGATGATCTATCAAGAAGGGAGTGAATTAGTAGCGCTAAATCCGTTGACATTGTTGAAGAAAAAGATTGTTTTGCCGGAGACTTTTCAAGAGCGTAAAGGCATCCATGTCCGGGTGCAAAAAGATCGTATGTATGTTTTGGATGATGGTATTCTGTATTTTTATACTTTTTGAGGATCAACACCAAAAGGAGGCAGTATATATGATTGCTTGGCTTGCCTGAACAGCAGCTATGCGTGCAGGAAACAATTGCCAGCCATAAAAAAGGCCTTGCGAGTCCCGCAAGGCCTTTCTTATTCCGTAAGAATAATTTATTAGTCGAATCTAAATTGTCATAATATCATTTTCCTTGGATTTTACCAAGGCCTCAATTTGATCCTCGTGTTTCTTTACCATTTTGCCGATTTCATCCTCTTTCTTTTTTCCCATGTCCTCGGGGTAACCATCTTTCACGGCCTGTTTGATGGCCTTCATGGCCTTCTGGCGCGTATTCCGAAGACTTACTTTAGCCTTTTCTCCTTCACTTTTGGCATGTTTCACCAAGTCTTTACGCCTATCCTCAGTTAATGGAGGGATGTTTATTCTGATGGTTTCTCCATCATTCATTGGTGTAATACCGAGATTAGCGGCAAAAATAGCTTGTTCTATAGGGGAGAGCATCGTCTTTTCCCAAGGTTGTATCGTAAGTGTTTTGGCATCTGCCACACCGACATTAGCAACTTGACTGAGGGGTGTTGGTGCACCGTAATAGTCTACCTTTATACCGGATACCAATACAGGCGAGGCTTTCCCTGTTCTGATTTTTACCAATTCTTCTTTGAGGTGGTCAATGGCATTATTCATATGCTCGTCAGCTTCCATGAAAAGTTCATCAATAATTTCATCATCCATGATATACGTGTTTTAATGATTTATTTTACCTGAAAAGGCATCAAGTTTTAGGCAAAAATAATAAAAATCATTAAAAATGGTAGGTTACTTCCCCTTTATTTACCTCGATTTCCTGCGTTTCCTTGAGCCTTTCTATGATAAGATCAACACCATCTCTGGAGGAAATTCCTTTATTATTCAATCGAATGTAATTTTTGAGCATGGCCACATCAACGGGGCGATTGCCTGATCTGAGTAGCCGTTCTACGGTATCTTTGGCAGTGAAATCAACAACAGATAGTTCGTCCGTATCTTTTAAAGGTGAGTTGGCATCGTTTTCCCCTAGAAGGTCTACATCTAGCGGGGTGTCCTCTAGATCATCAGGATCGAATTGCTCACCAAAAGCCCTGGATTCCAAAATTTCCGTTTCATGGTTTAACAAGGTATCTTCGGTCTTGTTCCGTTTAACCCGGATACAACTCCTTGCGGAGTCGTTAATGAAATTGATCAGCGTATCAAAACTCTTATCATTAGACAGAATCGCGAATTCAATATCTTTATCTACTTTTTGGTGTAACCGACCCAGTAAGAAACAAATATGATAATTCATACTTTCATCTACGGGCGTATCAATAACCACCCATTTTACATCTTTACCCAGACGTTGCATTTGTTGGACCAGTTCAAAGGATATAAATTGTTCATTACTGCTAATAAAGACGAAGATCTTATCGCAGACTTTTTCCAACTTTTTGAACTTTACTTTTTTCAGATTTGCGAAATCGATAAAAATAAATCTTCGGTTTTGTTTATTCATCAATAGTATGCTTAATAAAAATAAAAAATAAAATGAAACTAGGACAAGTATGTTGTTTGCTAATATCTATAACAATAAACAGCCAGAGACTTCCCTTCAAGGCCAAGATGAATACTCATCCAAACCTGAATCTCCTGCTATTTCTAAGATGTTTTTATGAAAAAAGCAATAGGTTAACTCTTGTTGAATTACTTCATTGCTCGTGAGCCGAAAACCACTTGTCACTAAATTGTTACTGGCCTACAAGTTATATAAAAAATTAAAGGCCGCCAAAATAATTAATTTGTTTTGATAAAAAAATTAAAAGCAAGTTAATTTTAATAAAAAGGAAAATGACGAAACTTTACCTCTAACTTTAGTTATAGTCTGTTCTTGTATATCAACTCAGTATAACAACAAATAAAATGGTGAAAAAGTGCAATCAAAATTTACTCTTCAGCTATGGGGTACG
Source organism: Saprospiraceae bacterium (assembly GCA_020627865.1). Classification (GTDB taxonomy): domain Bacteria; phylum Bacteroidota; class Bacteroidia; order Chitinophagales; family Saprospiraceae; genus JAHDGC01. The sequence goes on from JAHDGC010000236.1 coordinate 3,830, forward strand.
GCTTCAAGCTGTACCCCAGATTAGCGATCACCAAAAAACAAGGCTTACTAAAAAATTCAGTAAGCCTTGCACGTTGTATAGATTTTTATATATCGAACTGATGGGTATTAGTCAGAACTCGCATATCTTAACACAAGATAAAGCAACATGACCAGTGCGGATAAGGCAGCAGCTACATAAGTCATCGCGGCCCATTTTAAGGCATCCTTGGCACCTTCATATTCTGCACCCGTTGCCACACCTGTTTCATCTAGCCACACCAATGCGCGTTTACTGGCATCAAACTCTACCGGAAGGGTAACAAAAGAAAATAGGGTTGTCACCGCGAATGCGGCAATGGTAAGTAACATCAATTGCGGGAAGGTGCCCATCATCATAAAGGCACCCATCAATAACCATTGTTGTGCACCAGATGCTACTTTTACTATCGGTACCAAGGTGGAACGCATTTGTAACATGCTATATGCCGTATCGTGTTGTACCGCATGGCCGCATTCGTGCGCGGCTACGGCAGCCGCAGAAACATGCCGCCCGTTGTAAACATCAGGGCTTAGGGATACCGTTTTGGTCATCGGATTATAGTGATCCGATAAAAAGCCTTGTCCCTGCACAACCTTGACGTCATGAATGTCATAATGACGAAGCATTTGTTCAGCAACTTCTTTACCCGACAGGCCGCTCTTGACGCCCATCTGGCTATATTTCTGAAACTTCTTTTTGAGTTGGCTGCTGACATACATGCCTACCATGGAAAGCACGCCAGCTATTGCCATATAGATATAATATTCTCCAGTCATCTTCTATTTTTATTTAAGGTATTTTAATTTATATTAATAATCATATGTTTTGACCAAATATCTTGCCGGAGGTCACGTAGATTCGTAATGCTTACGACTCATTTAATATATTGTTAACGTTGTAATTCCTACGATGTTTAGATATTATAACGTTTAAATTTAGCAAATAATATCAAAGTGCGTATAAGGTTTTAAGGCTTCCGGTATTTTAATGCCATCGGGCGTCTGGTGGTTTTCTAGTAAACAAGCAACAATTCTGGCTAAAGCTAATGCACTACCATTAAGGGTGTGGGCAAGTTTATTTTTATTATCTGCATCCTTAAAACGAAGTTTCAAGCGATTACTTTGATAAGCTTCAAAGTTAGACACAGAACTCACCTCTAGCCATTTTTTTTGTGCGGCAGAATATACCTCAAAGTCGAAAGTCAAGGCAGAAGCAGAGCCCAAATCACCGCCACAAAGACGGAGAATCCGGTAAGGCAATTCTAATTTCTGCAACAAGCCTTCAACATGATCCAGCATTTCGTGTAGGGTGTCGTGAGAACGATCCGGATGCTGTACCTGTACGATTTCAACCTTATCGAACTGATGTACTCGGTTCAATCCCCGCACATCTTTCCCATATGCTCCAGCTTCTCTTCTAAAACAGGGCGTGTAGCCTGTTAGTTTAATCGGGAAATCACTCTCTTTCAAAATGACATCCCTGAGAATATTCGTAACCGGAACTTCTGCCGTAGGAATAAGATACAAATCATCTTTCTCAACATAATACATCTGGCCTTCCTTATCCGGAATCTGCCCTGTCCCCCTTGCAGAATCTTCATTGACCAACAAAGGCGGAACAATTTCCTCATATCCAGCCTTTTGGGCTTCATCTAGGAAAAAGTTGATCAATGCTCGTTGCAATTTGGCGCCTTGTCCCCTAAATAGCGGAAAACCAGCCCCTGTGATCTTAACCCCCAATTTGAAATCAATCAGGTTGTATTTTTCGGCAAGATCCCAGTGTGCAAGGGCATTTTCTCCCATATCGGGCAAATCGTTTGGCCAATCTTTGAAAACCTCATTGTCTTCATCGGTATTCCCAGGCGGAACAGACTCGTGCGGTAGATTCGGGATATGGAGCAAATGATCATTTAGGGTGGCGGAGGTTGTCCGCATCGTTTCTTGCAAGGCCGCTGTTTCTTCTTTCAAGCCCGACACTTTGGCCTTCATGGCTTCCGCTTCGTCTCTTTTCCCTTCTCGATACAAGCCTCCGATGGCATCAGACATTTTTTTATTTTCGGAAAGGAGCTTGTCCAGCTGTGTTTGGGTGTTTTTGCGCTTCTCATCAAGGGCTATAATCGTATCAATGAGGGCAAGTTCATCATCTTTGAGTCCCCGCTTTTTTAAACCATTGATAACCAAATCTTTGTTTGCTTTAATAAAGCTAGCTTGTAACATTTAATTTATTTTTTATGATCCTAGGTATAAACATTTTAATCAGTTCTTGCGTTATACTAATGTGCGATATACTTAATATGTGAGTAAAAAGCAACATTGAAGAAGTTAAATCACCTGCCTATAAGCAAGTTTTGCTATTTTTCCTTGTCAAATATTGTTGCCAACACTGTGTCCCAGCTAAAAAGTGATTTTTTATTTCAAATTTTTTCCGTGAAAAACCTACACACGAGTAGATTTTAGGATTGAAAGCCAAGAAAGCGTACTAATCCCTAACGACTAATTACTTTTTACACCGCTTACGGTATATTGTGAATGAAATGTAGGGTATACAATGTCAAAATAGCAGGAATATGGGGGGCTGTTACATTTTACACACCCGCCAGACATTTTACACACAAATTTAATTTTTTTCTAATTTTTGGTATAAAATGTGTTTGTCTAAGGGGGAAATAAGCGTGAATTATATATCTTTTCATATAATTTCTCACTTTTTTCTTAATATTTTTGCAAATATACTATTTGAAATTAAAAATAAAATGTATTTTTGCGCAGACGATAAAATCTTACGCCTGCATTATAATCATCTTAGTCATCTAATTTCCAGGTTGTTTTATAACTAATCCTCATATTAAATACCTTATTAATCATATATGCATACAGGAATTAATAAGCTGTAATCTACAGGGTAGCCGGGTTTGTTAGCATGCTTATCGTCATCATTAATCCTGCGTATTCTCAATAATCCAGTTGTTGTTAAACCTCATCGGGGCGATGCTTCAAAATTATCCCCGAAAGCCATTAATAATTCACCGTAATTAAAATAACATATCAATTACATATGTTTGATATTCTCCAGTTAAATGAAATGTTGGTTCCGGAATTGAAAGATGTAGCGGAACGATTGGGTCTTAAGGGCTATAAGCGACTCAATAAGCAAGAATTAATTTACAAAATTCTTGATGAACAAGCTATAGCCCAGGAGGCCAAGGCAAAATCAGAAGATGATGAAGCCGAGGCAGCGCCAACAGAAAAAAGCACGAAAAAAAGTACTGCTGATAGAAAAAAAACGACTCGGTCTCGTAAAGATACTGAGGAAGAAGAAGATCCACCAGAAAAGAAAAAGCGCACTCGGAAGAAGGTGACCGTTGATGATGCCCCCTACGAAAAAGAAACAGTCAGATCTGAAGCCAGTATGAAAGAAGCGGATTATAGGAAAAAAACCGATATGCGTATGAGAGATTCTAGAGATTCTAGAGATTCTCGGGACTCCAGAGATTTCCGAGATTCTAGAGATGGACGTGATTCAAAAGATAATTCAGAAAAAGAAATGCCATCAACAGAAAAGTTTAACATTGAACTTGATGGCATTATTGAAGGGGAAGGTATCCTAGAAATGATGCCGGATGGCTACGGTTTCTTGCGGTCTGCTGATTATAATTACCTTACTTCTCCGGATGACATCTATGTTTCGCCTTCTCAGATTAAACTTTTTGGCTTGAAAACGGGGGATACCGTAAAAGGTGCTATCCGTCCACCAAAGGAAGGGGAGAAATATTTTGCACTTTTGCGGGTTTCTAAAATCAATGGCTTGGTGCCGGAGATGATCCGAGATCGTGTACCTTTTGATTACCTGACACCATTGTTCCCTAATGAAAAGTTCACCTTGATTACTTCTCCAACTGGAAAAGATTTGGGTAACAGAATGATCGAGCTTTTTGCGCCACTAGGTAAAGGGCAGCGTGGGCTTATTGTTGCACAACCTAAGACGGGTAAGACTTTCTTGTTGAAAGATATCGCCAATGCGATAGCTAAAAACCATCCGGAATGTTACATGATCGTCTTATTGATAGATGAAAGACCGGAAGAGGTGACGGATATGAAGCGGAGTGTTAATGCGGAGGTAGTCGCTTCTACTTTTGATGAACCTGCTGATAACCACGTAAGGGTAGCGGGTATCGTATTGGAAAAGGCAAAACGTTTGGTGGAATGTGGGCATGATGTCGTTGTTTTATTAGATTCCATTACGCGGTTGGCGCGTGCTTATAATACGGTTGCTCCTGCGAGTGGAAAAGTACTTTCTGGTGGTGTTGAGGCAAACGCCTTGCACAAACCGAAAAAATTCTTCGGTGCTGCTCGTAATATTGAAGATGGTGGCTCGCTCACGATCTTGGCTACAGCACTTATTGATACGGGTTCCAAAATGGACGGCGTTATCTTCGAAGAATTTAAAGGTACCGGTAACATGGAGCTTCAGTTGGATCGCTCACTGGCGAACAAGCGTATGTATCCTGCTATTGATCTTACCAAATCCAGCACGCGTCGGGAAGAGTTATTATTGGATAAAGATACCTTACAAAGAATGTTTATCCTTCGCAAACATCTGGCAGATATGAAACCGGACGAGGCAATGGACTTTTTGCGCAAAAACCTAATCCACACTTCTTCTAACGACGAATTCTTAGCTTCCATGAATGGATAGTAATTTTTCTGATTTAGAAAAATTGGTTTGATCTGTGAAAAAATCTGTGCTCATTTGAGCAATCCGTGGTAAAGCATTACAACTTTATAAAAAATCGGTGGTAGATTTTGTCATATTAACAAATAAATATTACCTTTGCATCCCCGTAAGAAATTTACGGTGCAATTTTTAAATATCGTAGTAAGATGAAACGTACTTATCAACCATCAAAAAGAAAACGTGCCAACAAACACGGTTTTCGTTCAAGAATGGCCTCTAAAAATGGCCGTAAAGTTTTGGCGCGTCGCAGAGCTAAAGGCAGAGCAAAGCTGACTGTTTCTGATAGTGTACATACTAAATAGTATAGCAATTGTGATGTCATTGGTAACGTCGTAATGCTTACGACGTCCTTATAATTATATAATGTCTCCGTACTGTTACGGTGTTTCATATGTCTTCTTCAAGCTTCAAAAAGGAAGAAAGATTAAAAAGCCGGGAAGTGATTTCTCGGCTTTTTAAGGTTGGAAAAGCCTTTAATGCATATCCTATCCGCATCATATGGGTTCCCATTGATGTTTTCCATTCGAAATATTTTATCCAATTTACACAGAGTATCCCTAAAAGGAAATTTGCCAAAGCGTCAAAACGCAACCGGATTCGTCGTCAAGTGAGGGAAGCCTTCCGGCTGAATAAGCATTTGATAAATGAAAGATTGGCTGATCAAAATTCAGGGCAAGCATTTGCAATGATGTTTTTGTATATTGCAGATGAAGAGATGGCCTA
>JAHDGC010000237.1:0-7843 GCA_020627865.1 Saprospiraceae bacterium
TCACTTTCCGAAGAAAGATCCCTGATTTTATGAAAACGGGTTTTATCCACATACCGGAAAGGGTAGTGTTGCAGCAAGTCTCGGCAGGTGAAAATGGCTAACTCTTTATTGAGCAAGGCTGCTTTGGCTGGCCCAACTCCTTTTAAATATTCCACCGGACTTTCTAGTATACTTTGATAGGTAGGCATATTTCCCTTCTTGGTTTTGTTGTTTGGCAAAAATAAAAATTAACCCTTTCTTATTGAAAAATATCTCCTTTTAATTTGTAGGCTACCTTCAGAAAAACTTTACCCAATATGAAAAAACTTGCCGCAAGGACACCGTGTCTGACTTCTGCCAGCAGCGATCTGGCTATGAGCAACGCGAATGGTCTGAGGCTAAAGCGCAGCGAGGAATACACGAAAGAAAAGGCTTCCCCAATAAGTGAAAACTTCCCCGAAAGGACACGGCCCCCGACTTCTGTCAGCAAAGCGGCCTGTATTCTGATAAAATTTTATTAACTTTGCAAGCTTTTTAATTTAATATCGATATAACAACTATTTTACACACAACTCATATGGAGACGAAAAGACAAAAACAAGTCGGAGAACTGGTAAAAAGAAACTTTGGCCTTATGCTACAGCAGGAAGGTTCCCTGATTTACGGGCATGAGGTATTGGTCACAGTGACAAGTGTGAAAATGTCTCCAGATATGGGTATTGCCAAAATCTACCTGAGCGTTTACAACACAGAAAATAAACAAGCCGTCTTGCTAGAAATGGAACAAAATTATCCCCGCCTCAAGCAAGCCCTCTCTAACCGCATCCGCAAAAAAGTGCGCCGCATCCCTAACATCCAACTGTATCTAGATGATACCCTTGATGAAATGTATCGCTTGAATGCATTGTTTAATCGCTTGGATGCTGAAAAGTCAAAGAAAAATGAGGAAGAAGAGTAGGGATAATGTGATTTTTTGATCCATGTCCATTGAGTGGATGCATTCTATTTCTGGAAATGCATTTATTTTTCATATCTTTATTTGTGTATTAGGAATTTAGTCTTCTATAGATAATCGGATTAAAAACTGGCAAGCTTAAAAATTTTTCTTCAACCCCTGCCTGTTCCTGCGAACACGCAGGCAGGATTAAGGAATTAAGAAAATTAAGGAAACAACTTGTTGTTTCTTTCTTAATGCTCTTAATGGCTTAATGGTTAGCAATGATCTATTCATAAATGTTACCACTTTTTTGCCTGATTACCTATAATAACTTGATGGTTACTTTTCTGGTCATTAAATCTAAATTAGAACTCTAACTGATATGAGAAATTTTTACTTCCTTGCTTTTTTTATGGTTTTTGCAACTACAGAAATTTATGCGCAAATGGAAACCTTATCCGTTCAGGTCACACAATCTTCGGATGATGCAGAAGAAAGCGAAGATGCATCGGAAACTTATCTTAGTAGTAGTGATCTGGAATTGGTTTTTGATGATTTTTCTAATCAGAATAACCAAACGGTTGGTGTCCGGTTCCAAAATATAAGCATACCTGCAAATGCGACTATCCTCAATGCTTACATTCAATTTTATGCAGACGATACCGGTAGTGGCCAAACGGATCTGACGATTAGGGGGGAATTGACTGAATTCTCGCAAACATTTTTTAATAGCTTCGGCAACATCAGTTCTCGCAATACAACACAGGGAGCAGTAAACTGGTCAAATGTGCCACCTTGGACGGTAACGCACGAGGGAGGCATTGACCAAAGAACACCCGACTTGTCTACACTGGTTGGAGAAATGATCACGAGCAGTGGTTGGACTTATGGGAATCCATTAACTTTTATCATCACAGGTATGGGTACCCGAGAGGCAGAGTCATTCGACGGAACTACAGCGGAGGCACCTACATTAGTGATTGACTATACCGTTCCTCAAGCCGAATTTGATTTGGGTATAACTGAGGTGCAGGGCGTGGATACCTATATGTATAGCCAAGATAATGTGTTCATTACTACTATTTTGAAAAACTGTGGGCTAAATCCAGTGGACACGTTTATCGTATCATATACTTTAAACAATGGAACAACTGTTACGGATACCGTAATCCAAACCATAAGCCCTAATGATAGTTATATCCATACTTTCAGTCAGCCTTTCGATTTAATATCATCGGGTTCTTATTCTATTGAAGTTGAGGTATCTACCAACAATGATAATACCGTTTACAATAATGTGCTAGAGGTCGAGTTTCAAGTAGTTCCGGAATATTCGAATATCTATTTTAATACAGCATCAGTGTGGAAATATTTGGATGATGGTTCCGATTTGGGAACGGACTGGCGGGAGATCAACTATGACGATAGCACATGGCCTTTGGGGGCAGGGCAATTTGGTTTTGGGGATGGTGATGAAGATACTTTTGTAGAAGAGGGAAATGTTACCTACTATTTTAGGAAAATTGTTGACATAGAGAATATTGAAAATGTCTCAACCATTGTGGCGAATATGCTGGCTGATGATGCGGCAATCCTATACGTAAATGGTCAGGAAGTTGCCCGTGCTGCTAATTTACCGCAAGGGGCAGTTTCATCATCAACTCCCGCGAGCAGGACTTCAACGCAGGACTTTGAAAACTATTCTTTAAAATATAATATCCCCGTTTCTTATTTTAATACCGGATTAAATGTCATTGCTGTAGAAGTGCATAATGCGGCTGCCAATAACACTGATCTTTCATTTAGCTGTGAAGTGATAGATCAACCTATTGAGTACAGTGTTGACGGCCCCTATGTTATTTATAATGATACAGAAATACTGGTGAAAAATATTACTGAAAATGGAGCTGTAATAGATACTTTTCCGCTAGGGGTAAACCCGACTTTGACTTGTAATTTACCAAATGGAGATAGCTTCAGTTTCAACTTGATGGAAACACTTGAAATCCCTGAACCAACATACGAGATGCCTGATAAGTTTCTGGTGACGTCTGATATTGAGGGACAGATAGATGCTTTTATCTATTTATTACAAAATGCTGACGTAATTGATGAGAATTATAACTGGACATTTGGGGAAGGGCATTTATACTTTATCGGTGATATGTTTGACAGGGGAAATTTTGTTACCCAGTGCATTTGGTTATTGTATAAATTGGAACAGGAGGCGCAACAAGCAGGTGGACGGGTTCATTTTATTGTTGGGAACCACGAGGTCATGAATTTTACACAGGACTTCCGGTATGTGCAAGGGAAATATTATGAAAATGCGCATTACTTGGATGAGATGCTAGACGATATGTACAATGCGAATACAGAACTAGGCCGGTGGTTTAGGACTAAAAATATTGTAGAAAATGCGGGCAACTCGGCTATTTTAGTCCATGCCGGACTAAGCCCGAATGTATGGAACTTGAATTTGACTTATGATCAGATTAATGATTATGGGAGATTGGGCATGGATGACAATTGCCCCAGCGGAAATGTTGCATGTGATATCGTTAATGGTGGTTCTGATGAAGGGGTTTATTGGTATCGGGGTATTGCGTATGGAGAGCTCGCACAAATCATGGTTGACAACATTATTTCATCATTCGATGGAGAACAGATGATTATCGGGCACACCTTGTTCCCGCAGATTACGCCTTTATACCAGCAGAAAGTGTTGGCCGTTGATGTTGATCATGGTGAAAATTATGACGATGGATATATGGAGGCATTGTATTTTGAGGATCATTGTTATTATAGATTGATCGCAAATGCTGCGGGGACTACTTTGACACAAATAAATCCTGATTGTGAGGGTACTGCTTCAATTGAACCAGCAAGATTAAACACTGCTGCATTTAATGTTCATCCAACCCTGTTTAAGGATAAATTAATGATTCAATACCCAGATGAATTGCTCAAAGGAGACATCTTGATTTACAGCGCGACAGGTGCTCTATTGAAGGAATTTCCTCTTAATGTACTCTCAAATAATATGACTTTAAACACTGTTGACTGGATTCCTGGCGTTTATATGGTCTCCTTGCAGTTAGAAGATCAGCTTATTTCCGAAAAGGTAATTAAGTATTAGGATTATTTTTGCGTAAATATGTTGTTTGTGTTGACACTGTAGAAAAAAGTGTGTCAAGGCTTACGCTATTGCTTTTCAGAAAAACGTCGCTAATAGAAAATTCAGAAAATCAACTAATCCTGAAAACCTGTCTGCGTGATCTTGTCAGGCAGGTTCAGATACAGACTCGTGGAATTTTATCCCATTTACCACTTACAACTCCTCACCCCCTCACCGTATAAATCCGCCGCGCCAACTCATTCGCCAACCGTACCTCCCTACCATCATGCTCAATAACAATAAACCCCTCCTCTTTCTTACACACCAAAAAAGAACTATCCGCCATCAAACCGAGTCGCCACAATTCCGTGCTCACCTGCTGCAACTGCTTCCCGGCAATTTTAGCCGGCTCCTGTAATCCTATTTTAATCAAAGGCAAGATGCTTTCCCCAAACCGACTCGGTATCGGAGACCCATGCGGATCATTAAGCGGGTAGCCCAAAGTCTCATCCACTTCATCCAACACCTCTTCCGTCAAAAGATGCTCGTATTTCTCCGCATCTTCATGAATCTGCTCTTCCGTCAAGCCCATTTTATCCACCAGATAAGTTTCCCAAAGCCGATGCGCCCGAACAAGCTTGTTGGCAGCATCAATCCCCGCGGAACTCAATTGCAATTGATCTCCAGAACTGGAAATATAATCTAGTCGGGTAAGTTTTGCTAGATGTTTGCTAAAAGCATTCGAAGAAAAATCAAGTTGTTGCTTCAATGCCTGAAGGCTAAGTTGCCCCCGCTCATGCAATTTTAAAGCTTGCTTTAGCATATCTTCCAGCTGAATTCGCCTTTGTAAATTTAATTTATGCATATAACGGAATAATAATCCCCTTTTAGGGGAGAAGATTGCAGCAAGTAAATAGATGAATGTTGCCATGACGGCCATCGCCGGTCCCGGTGTAGAATCAATCAAAATGGCAAGAAATAATCCGGAGATAGCAGACAGTAAGCCCAGCATCGCGGAAATAAACACGACCCATTTCAACCGGTCTGATAATAAAAGTGCTGTTGAAGCCGGCGTAATCAACATGGCCACGACCAAAATGACACCCACCGTCTGCAAGGAAGCCACAACGGCAAAAGACAACAACAACATGAGGAAATAATGAATCATTTTTACGGAAATGCCCATCGTCTGTGCAATGACTTCCTGAAAGGTGGTTACAAATAAGTACCGGTAAAATACGATAACGCTAAAAATAACATACAAAGTAATAAAGCCCGTCAAATACAAATCCTCATCAGAAACACCCAGAACAGTTCCAAAAAGAAAATCATTTAAATCCAGATGCACACCTGCCTCACTAATCTTAGAAATGCCCATAACCCCCAAGGAAAACATGGCCGTAAACACAATGCCTATAGCAGCATCATTCTTTGTCTTTATATTGTGTTGAATCCAAGTAATACAAACGGCCGTTACCAATCCTGCAATAACTGCCCCTGTGAAAAATCCCAAAGTACTGTAACCTATAATCACAAATGCAAGAACAACCCCCGGCAAAATAGAGTGAGCCAGCGCATCTCCAATCAAAGACATATTCCGCAACACGATAAAACTACCCAACACACCACACATCAAACCCACCATCGATGAGGCCAACAATGCCCGAATAGCCCATTCTTCTTGTATGATTTCCAGAAATGCATCCATTTTTTAGATGTTTGTTCGCTAAATTTTTTAATACCTCCAATCAGCATATCACAGGAGCTTACTTACAGCTTATGACTCAAATCGGCATACCATAGAAGCCTATAGCTTACGGCTTATCACCTAAAGCTCTCCTATATAAACAAATCTACCAAATTTTTAACACAAACAAAATATAAATTTAGACAAATCTAAAAATTATGCTCTATCACTACTATCGCCCTATGAAAACTTGTAGCTTATACAACCACAATGCTTCCTAATTCGGCATAATGCAGAAGCTTATAGCCTAAAACTTACAGCTTATCGTTTACTACTTAAAGCCTAAAACTTAAAGCTCCTCTTCCCCAATCATCATCTGAATAATCCCCTCCTTCATCGAATAAGAAGAAACTTTAATGACCGTGACTGGAATCTGTTTAAGAATAAATCGAATTAAAACAAGGGCAACAACAATCAATTCGGCACGGGAGTTGGGCAATCCCGGAAGATTTAACCGCTTTGAAAGACTAGATTGAACGAGTTGATCATAGAAAGGATAAAAATCGAGTGGGTTGATCTGGGAAGAATGGGCAGTCGTTTTTTCTCGCCGAAGCATGTTTTCTAGTACATCAAATGTTCCAGAGGCTCCAATAAGTTGAGTGGGGGGATGGATCTTTAAGACTTGAAGGAATGTGGCAAGCTGAGCGGAGAGTTCTACATTGATATCCTGAATCTCATCTACAGAAATTGGATCATTTCTATGAAATTTATTAAACAAAACTGCTACCCCAATCGGAAAACTACCCGACCAGAACACCTCGTTTTCGTTAGCTAATATAAATTCCACACTCCCTCCTCCAATATCCATAATCAAGGCCTTTTCCATTTCAAGAGAAACCGCCAAAGATACACCCATATGAATCAATCTGGCTTCTTCTTCCCCTGGAATGATTTGCACTGTTATACCCGTTTCAGCCTTGATTTTTTTTACTAATTTTTCACTATTACTGGCTGTTCTAAGCGCGGCTGTCCCAAATGCTCGAACTTTTTTTACCTGCTTTTCTTCGAGAATCTGGCTATAATGCTTTATCGCCGCTACCGCCCGATCAAAAGCGGCTAATCCAATTTTGCCAATACCTTCTTCCGCTAGTTTTACAAAAATTCGCTCCCTGTAAACTTCCTCAAAATGCCCCAACCCATTCTGCCGAACAATCAACAAATGAAAAGTATTCGTTCCTAAATCTATAACACCATATTTCGTCAAAGCTATGTATTTTATATAATCGTGATGTATACTTATGCAAAATCAAAAGCCAAAATTAACGACAGTGAGAGTTCTGTAAGCTTGCCTGACCTCTGGCAGGAACGGCATGTCATTGCCTGATACGTAAGTTTCAGGAAGCCTAAATTATAACTCCGTATTTCGCCAAAGCTTGTTTATTTTTTGCGAGAAAATCCAGAAAATCCTGATTCAAACATTTACGTTATACGAGAAAATCCAGAAAATCAATTAATCCAGAAAATCCTGATTCAAACATTCACTGACCCGCCGGAGCCGTCTTAACCGCAAGTACTTTATTCATAAACGCAACACCAGCCTCCGTCATGGCATTCGCATAAGCTGGTTTCCCCTGCTCATGAAAAACATAATACTGACATTTCTGATTAAAAAATATCTCTGCTTCAGTAAGCGGTTCTCCATTAGCTTGAAAGAAAATCCGACCGATGGCCTTACAACTTTTATCATAAGCCGGAGTATTTGTCGCAACATGCGTCAACGTCTGCCGGATACTCGCCTGATCATCTTGGCTCATACTTACCGGAAGCTCATAAAACAAAAAGTCTATCGCAGTGCAATTCTGCCATAAGTTATTCATAATTTCTTGTGAAATACCCGGATATGGAGATGAATTGGCCACTGGTGCTTGCTTTTGCGCCGGTGACCCCGCTTTTTTATCATCATTTTTATTCGCATCACAAGCAAATATCAATACCAGAATCGAACAAATAAATAGAAAACTTAATTTTTGCATTTTGATTTATTTTTAAATTCCTAAACTCCAAAATTCCCCTACTTATCACTTACAGCTTACAGCCTATTGCTTATCACTTATAGCTTACA
>JAHDGC010000237.1:7943-9292 GCA_020627865.1 Saprospiraceae bacterium
TCCCCTACTTATCACTTACAGCTTACAGCCTATTGCTTATCACTTATAGCTTACAGCCTATTGCTTATCACTTACAGCTTACAGCCTAAAGCTTATCACTTAGCTTACAGCCTAAAGCTTACCCCCTACAACATATACCGCACCCGAAAACTCAAAAAATAACTAAGCAGCGCATTCTCATTCAGTGGCTGTTTCTCCGGATTATACAAATAATTCAGAGAACGGGTATACCGTGTCCCTATGCCCCAATGCTTGTTAAGGTTAAAGGTGGCTCCTGCAAGAAACCCAAAATCATGCTTATTTAAAAAAGGTTCTTGATAAGCAGAAGCTTCCAGTTGAGTGCTGATTAAATAGCCATAGGTCAAACCCGCAGAAAATTCCATTTTGTAGTAATCATCTTGCTCATTATACCAGTCTTTATAGCAAGCCATAACAGGAATCTCGACATAGTTTGTCCTAATTCTCGAAATTAAACCATATCGGCTTCCCCGCTGGCTATAAAGCATCTCCAAGGCCAACTCAAACTTATCTGTAAAGTAAGTAGTTGCACGCAAACCGCCATGAATCCCCAACCTGTTAAAACCTGCACTAAAATCTCCATTTAACTGAGAAGCATTCATGCCTAGCACCAAACCAGCATTAAATCGTTGGGCTTCAACTGTCCCGGCGGTTAATATTATGCAAAAGAATAAAAAATATTTGACCATTTTATAGAAATTTTTACTATAATTATCCTTCCAGACAAATATGGGCACCATTAAGTCTGAATAATTGTTATACAAAAACACATGGGTTTATCAAATAAAAGCCGATAATACATTAATTTCACGATATTTGATAACTTACACCAAAATATTTATGCCCACAACTTACAGCTTATAGCCTAAGACTTACAGCTTATAACTTACAGCTTAATACCTAAATCCACCCACATGTTTAAATACACCAGAAACAATCTCAAAAAACTGGAAAACCTCTTTGGAGCCATTGAATACACCGTCAGATATGAAAAGGGAAACTTTCAGTCAGGGTATTGCATGGTAGAAAACCGCAAAATTGTCGTCATTAATAAATTTTTTGATATTGAAGCAAGAATCAACTGCCTCTTGGAAATCCTTTCCTCCTTGGAAGTGAATCCCGATGAATTGCCAGAAGAAATTTTGCCTTTTTACCAAAAACTGGAAAAAAACTTTCAGGAAAAAATGGTAGAAAATAATCTATGAAAATTACTTTCCTTGGTACGGGTACCTCGCAGGGTATCCCCGTTATTACCTGCCCATGTGAAGTGTGTGCTTCAGAAGACCCTCGGGATCAAAGACTCCGAACAGCCTTGCTGATTGAAGTGAATG
>JAHDGC010000238.1 GCA_020627865.1 Saprospiraceae bacterium
CATTTCTCACCATATATTTTTTTTCGACAAATATTGCTTTTATCCATAATAGGGTTTACCTTATCTCTTTTCACAAAAAAAGGGCTAAATACGCATTTTTTATATCCAATAAGCTTAAATTTGCGCTCCTGAGTGAAAAATAGTCGAACGGCTAAATTTCACCATACTAGAAACATACAACTTTTATGGAAACAGAATCCAATACAATGGCTCAATCAATAAAAATTACAACACTCATCCAACAGAAAGTGACAGATGCTGTCAAAAATCTTTATGATCTGGATTATCAAACGGAAAAAGTACAGCTGACCGTTACCCGAAAAGAATTTGAAGGGGATTATACGGTTGTGGTATTCCCGTTCACCAAAGCAGCCAAGAAAAAGCCAGAACAAATCGGGGAAGAATTGGGCAACTTTTTGGTCGAGCAAACGAAAGAAATTTCAGCTTTTAATGTTATCAAAGGCTTTTTGAATCTGACTGTGGACAGTGCCTATTGGCGTAACTTTTTATTGGAGCTTGCCCAATTGGATAATTATGGCATGCAAGCTGCTAATGGGAAAAAAGTTATGGTTGAGTTTTCTTCGCCCAACACCAACAAGCCGTTGCATCTTGGTCACATTCGGAATATTTTGCTCGGATGGTCTTGCTCCCGAATTTTTGAAGCTGCGGGATATGAGGTTGTTCGCACCCAAATTATCAATGATCGCGGAATTGCTATTTGCAAAAGCATGCTCGCTTGGCAAAAATTCTCCGAAGGGGCGACTCCAGAATCGGAGCAAGTGAAAAGTGATCATTTTGTGGGTGCTTATTATGTCCGCTTTGAACAAGAGTTCCAAAAAGAATATAAGGCATGGCAAGCATCCGAAAAAGGGCAAGCCGTTCTTTTGGAGAAAAAGAAAGATGCACAAACAGAAGAGGCTTTTTTCAAGGCGTATAAAAACACCTATTTCAATGAATTTTCTGCTTTGGGTGCAGAAGCCAAAGCCATGTTATTAAAATGGGAAGATAATGATGCCGATGTCAGAGGGCTTTGGAAAAAAATGAATGATTGGGTCTATAATGGATTTGAAAGTACTTATAAAAATATGGGGGTTTGGTTTGATAAATTATATTACGAATCGGATACCTATTTGCTTGGAAAAGAATTTATTGCACAAGGACTCCAAGATAATATTTTTTACAAAAAAGAGGATGGCTCTGTCTGGATTGATTTAGAAGATGCCAAGATGGATCACAAGCTGGTCTTGCGGAGTGACGGGACTTCCGTGTATATGACGCAGGATATTGGAACGGCTATTCTTCGGTATCAGGAAAACAAAATGGATGAGATGATTTATGTTGTTGCAGATGAACAAAATTATCATTTCAAGGTTTTGTTTGAAATCATGAAAAGGTTAGAGCAGCCTTTTGCCGATGGGTTGCATCACTTATCTTATGGGATGGTGGACTTGCCTACTGGGAAAATGAAATCACGGGAAGGTACTGTTGTGGATGCGGATGATTTAATGGCAGAAGTTGTGGAAGAAGCGCGCAAATTGGTGGAGGAACAGGGCGCTTTAACGGAGGTTACGCCCGAAGAGAAAGAAGTTATTTTAAGGAAGGTTGGCATGGCGGCCCTTAAGTTTTTTATTGTAAAAGTGAACCCACAAAAGCGGATGATTTTTGATCCGAAAGAGTCCGTTGATTTACATGGACAAACGGGGCCTTATATTCAATATGCTTACGTCAGGATTAATGGAGTTTGCACCAAAGCAGCAACTGATGGACTTGATCTTTCCTTGGCTAATAGTTACAAAAACCTAGAAAGTCAGGAAACCGATTTGATCTTAGCCTTGTCACAGTATCCCGAAATTATACAAACAGCAGCGAAGAACTACGATCCTTCTGAGATAGCCAATTATTGTTATACACTGGCCAAATCGTACAACAAATTCTGGCATGATTTGTCTATATTTAAAGCGCATTCTCCGGAGGCCGTAGCTTTCCGATTGGAGTTAAGCAAAACCGTAGGCAATGTGTTACAATCGGGGATGGATTTATTGGGGATTGAGATGCCGCAGCGGATGTAAAACCAAAAGGCTTTTTAAAAAATTAAACATATAATAGTGCTAACCATTAAGAAATTAAGGTCATTAAGAAAGAAACAATAAGTTGTTTTCTTAATGCCTTAATGGTTAAAGGAAAATCACTGTTAACCTGCCTGACTATGTCATACAGGTTTAGCCATTTAGTATATCAA
Source organism: Saprospiraceae bacterium (assembly GCA_020627865.1). GTDB lineage: Bacteria > Bacteroidota > Bacteroidia > Chitinophagales > Saprospiraceae > JAHDGC01. The sequence goes on from JAHDGC010000238.1 coordinate 2,240, forward strand.
AAATTAAACACACTAAATCTTAAATAATGGAAAAAACAGAATCGAAAAATTTCCTGGAACAAATCATCGAAAACGATATTGAAACGAATAAGCATGAAGGCCGTATCCATACCCGTTTCCCACCCGAACCGAATGGCTACCTTCATATTGGCCACGTAAAATCTATTTGTATTAATTTTGGAATGGCGCAACAATATGGCGGAAAAACAAACCTTCGTTTTGATGATACCAATCCGGTGAATGAAGATGTCGAGTATGTAGAATCCATAAAGAATGATGTCAAGTGGTTGGGATTTGATTGGGAAGATCGTTTGTTTTTTGCTTCTGATTATTTTGATCAATTATATGAATTTGCAGAAAAATTGATCCAAGATGGGAAAGCATATGTAGATGATTCTGCGCAAGAGGAAATCAGTGACATGAGGGGTATTCCAACAAAACCCGGCACTGAAAGTCCATTTAGAAATAGGAGTGCAGAAGAAAATCTTGACCTTTTCCGTAGAATGCGGGCTGGAGAATTTGAAGAAGGAAGCAGGGTGTTACGAGCAAAGATAGATATGGCTTCCCCCAATATGCATATGCGTGATCCGATCATATACCGGATATTGAAAGCACATCATCATCGTACGGGTGACAAATGGTGCATTTACCCGATGTATGATTTTGCACATGGGCAGTCTGATGCTATTGAAGAAATCACCCACTCTATTTGTACACTGGAATTTGAAAACCATAAACCTTTGTACAATTGGTTTATTGAAAATATTGGTTTATTTCCGAGTCATCAATATGAGTTTGCTCGCCTCAATTTGAGTTACACGATCATGTCAAAAAGGCGATTGAAAAAGTTGGTGGAAGAAGGCCATGTTGCTGGTTGGGATGATCCTAGAATGCCGACAATTTCAGGGATGCGTCGTAGGGGTTACACACCTGCTGCATTGCGCAACTTTATCAAAAAAGTGGGTGTGGCGAAAAGGGAAAATGTTATTGATGTGTCTTTGTTGGAGTTTCATGTGCGAGAGGATTTGAACAAGATGGCCATGCGTGTATTCGGTGTTTTAGATCCGTTGAAAGTTGTCATTACCAATTATCCGGAAGGGCAAACAGAAGATTTACCGGCCATTAATAATCCGGAAGATGAAAGTATGGGCAGTAGGACAATGCCTTTCTCTAGGGAAATTTATATCGAAAGATCTGACTTTAGGATTGATGCCCCAAGGAAGTTTTTCCGCCTTGGGCCAGGGAAAACTGTTCGGTTAAAAAATGCCTATATCATCACTTGTGAAAATCATAAGACGGATGAAAATGGGGAGGTCACAGAAGTACATTGCAAGTATTATCCAGACAGCAAATCAGGCTCAGATACTTCTGGTATTAAGGCGAAAGGTACCCTACATTGGGTTTCTATTCAACATGGCATTCCCGCAGAGATCAGATTGTATGATCGCCTGTTCAATGATGAAGCGCCTAATGGCCACAAAGATCGGGATTACATGGAGTTCTTGAATCCGGACTCCTTCGAGGTGATTAAAAATGCTTGCTTGGAACCTTGGTTGAAAAATGCTAAGGCAGGAGATAGATTCCAGTTCATGCGTTTGGGTTACTTTTGTGTTGATCCAGATACGACTGACGGGAATTTGATTTTTAACAGAACAGTTACGTTGAAGGATAGTTGGGCGAAGAAAGGGAAATAGCTAACTAAGAGCAGAGAATAGAGAGTAGAGACATCCCTCACCGGATATGCAAATCTCTACTCTCGGTTCTCCAATCTCTACTCTCCCTCTAACTTCTTCACTCTACGTAAAAATCTATTCACACCATGCTCTTCCATCAATTGAATCTCAAAAAATTCTCCATTATCCATCTTTTGGGTAAGCTCTTTTTTCTTTAATTTTTCAAAGGCTTCCGGTATCCGTGTATTATTAGAAGCAATACTCAAGATGCCTTGTTTGAAACCGAAAAAGTAATAAAGATCGCCAGGTGTTTTAAAATAAAAATAAATGCGATCATCTCCATTACTGGGCATCCTCACTTCAAGATAAGCATCCAACATTCTATCTACAGACTCTCCATTGATGCTACCGAATGCAATTTTATCACCTTGAGAAATAAAAGACTGTAAATCAGTATGCCAAACCATATTCATTTTACTCAACAAGAAATCTGCTTTGTTTTTCTTACCATTTAATTTCAGGCGATTGGCAGAGCGTAATTCATTACAAGTTTTAAATAATGCCTTGTCATCTTCAATCAATTCAGCCAGTGCTTTCTCATAAAAACGCAAATCATCACTATAAACGACAGGTTCAGCATCATATCCTGTACTTTGTAAATCCGCAGCAATAACCGATAATATTTTTTGTGGAATCTTAAGATCTAAACCAGCCAACAATTCAAATGTAAGATCAGGCTGAATACCTTCGTCAGAATTTGTCTCGGCAAGAGTAGCCTTTCCTTTCCCAGCTATTTCTATTCCTACATGCTGCAAGCCTGCCCCAATATTAAAGCGGCCTTCCATTGTCAAGGAACCATCTTTGTCATCAAAAATCAACTTATTTCCTCCATCCGCTCCTGCAACTATTTTCAAGGAATCTCCAACCAAGAAACTTTGATTTTCTTTATCATAATCCAACAATCCACTCGCATCAAAAATGCAGCGATCAGATTTTCTGTGGCGTTCCATCATCACCAGAGGATAGATGACATAATCCCTCAGATATAAGCCTGTTTTCAACTCAACCCCATGATAACTTTTCACATCTTTTAAGGAAATCTTCAAATCAGATTTATCTCCCTTGCAGTTAATGACAAACCATTCCTGCTTCGGCAAAAATTGTGCATCTAATTGTCCGAAGCCATTAAAGCTTAGGTTTTTATCATTCGAGTTCAAAGTAATTGCCCCTTTAAATCGAGTTTTGTCATCTATATAAAAATCTTCGGAGTCAACTTCTCCGGCCGCCGTTGTCACGGAATTGGATTTCTGATCCGTTGCCTCACCACGAATATTGGCAAATGCTATTTCTTGTTCCTTCCCAGCAATATTATATTCATAAAAACCAGAAGCATGATACGTTTCTTTGTCTATGACATCAACTATAGCCTTGTTGATCACATGATTTTGGTTAATCGTATCCGCCACGATTTTGGCATTTTCCAAGCGAGTCATCATCCCTCCTTTTTGAATTTCAACCCAGCCATTATCCGGAAGAACAAAAGCATCAGAAACGATGATATTTTCTACACCGGAAACATTCAATTTATTGGTGCGCAAATTATAAACACCATGCAATCCTTGAAACTGAAGCCCTTTTTGTTCAGTTGCTGTTGCGAAAAAGTCTCCTGGATTATTTGCTGTTGCTTTGAAAGTCAAAATCTCGTCTTTCATATTCCACTCAAATTCATTCATACTACTTTTGTATAAATTCACGGGAAAATTTGTCGTCAGAGTATCAATATTCGATTTGACATAACCTATTTGTTCATCAAAATTCAATTCCGCAAATACATTACTAGTTTCCAAGGCCATTTCCTTGCTATCAATCGCCTTAATTTGCAAACAGGCCGTATCGGTCTGGACAGCATTGGCCCCGAAAGCATAAAGTTGGGACTCCATTTTTGCCTTTTCCCAATCGTAAATACCTCTTCCTTTCAGGCCTTGTGGGGTTAGGATAAGGGTGCGAGCAAGGGTGTGATCTCCTGCGGCAAAAAGTTGAAAAGGTTTTTCTTGCGAAACAATATACATACTATCCTTGTAAGGTTGCCAATCAATTGCGACATCGTACCCCATTACTTTTGGAACCGGATAAGCAGCCTTGCGGTCTTCCTTCATATGGAACTGTTCCGCCGATGTTAGCATTTGGGCAGGCATAAAAACAATCTCTTCGGAGTCAATAGAAGCTTGCATATATTTCACATTTCCGTTTGCGATAAAGCCCTTATTACTTAAATTTATTGCTCCTGAAAATTTTCCTTTTTGTCGATAAGTATCATATCCAGCTAACGGGCTACGATGTGTAAAACCTAAAGATTGATCTTCTTGTAACAATATATTTTCATCGAAAGCAGGAAAGATACCTGCTGGGAACATGGTACCAGAAAAGTTTAAAGCATCTGCCTTAAAATTATCCAATTGATCAAATGTGAAAGGGTCTAATTTAAAGTAAAAAGAATCTCGATTGTAGGCACCATTTTGCGTACCTTCATAATCATAATAAACAAAAGCGTCATTATTGGAAGTGAAGGAAGGATACTTTTCAAAATCTTCTTTTCCTGACTTGTTTTCTGGATCATCAATGAATAACGTTCCCTCCAAATTTTCTATTCGGGAGGCGATAGAATATGCTATTGGTTCGTTATTTCCATCTAGTTTTTCTGTCGGTACAAAAAGATCAAAAAACAAAACAGAATCCATATCCACCTTGAATTCATCATACGCGAAATTAAAGTTTTTACCATTCAAGCGACCATATCCTGCGTAGAGATTGCCATCGTAATATAAGTTTCTATTTTTCCGGATAACTACTTTTCCATCATTCGGTTTTCCAGCCACTTTTTGAGAATGACTAAATGTAATGTCCTTCACATCCCGAGTAACAATTTCTTTGTTATTTAAATCAAAAACAGCATTTGCCCTATCGGATTTGCTGGAGAAATGTAAAACATCGTAGTCTGTTTTATCCATAGCAGCGTCGGCATACAAGAAGGTTTTCTCCTTTATCAAAATTGTTTTTTCATCTTCATCGTAATCAATAAAACCATCAGCAGCCAAGTCTGCAAGCAGTGACCGTATTGTACCTAATCCAAAGTCGGGATTAATAGCTTGTGCTAGGATAATAGCTTTAAACGTTCGGCTAACTTCTTCTTCGGAGATTTGTTTCAGCAATGCAATCGGGTTTTTACTTGCAACATTCTGTAGCCGCATGTATTTTTTTATATCAAAAAAATCAAGGGATTCAAAAGTTACATTTTGCCCAGAACTTCCAGATAGTAAATTTTTCTGATTGATGACAATAGAGTCGTTGTTCAAAAAGCAATCCACATGATCGGTATGCAATAGCATTTTGTGATAAGAATCATAAAAAGGATTTTGGCCACTGCCCCGCTCTCCCTTAGCAAGATTCAATTCATTTTTTTCAAAACTAAACCGCAAATCCGCAGAAGGATGATACAAAGAATCTTTTCCAAAATAAAGTGTCGTGCTCGCCATCTCTCCCGACAATCCTTCTTTTTGTTTTACGGTAAAAAATTGTCCTTCCGCTTTAAATTTTAAATCCGTTCTGTTCTCATTATAAACTTTCATGGTAACTGGGTCATCTGGATTTCCATAGATATACATTTTTTCTCCATGAAATTTCACACCACCTGTAATATGCATTTGCTCATACAAACGATTCAAATTCAAGGTAACGACATTGGATTCAAAACGCGGATAAGACTTTTCTATTTTCTTGTTTTCCACCAAGAGCTTATCTTCAAAGTGACCTGCGATCTCCGTCGAACCAAATTGATCTGGATAAATTAGCAAGGCATTTTTTGTTTGATAATGCCCTTTGGAGCAATCTATTTCAAAATCTTTTATTTTTACAAAAACATTTTCCAATCCGGCTCTTTTATAAGAAACCTCGGCTTGAATCCCTTTCCATTTTTCTTGTATCGGCAGGTAGTATCCTGTTGCCTTTTCTAATTGGATCGTATCATTTTTTCGAGTACAGATTAATGTTGCTTTTTCAAAATGAATTTCCGGATAAGTAGCTCCGGATTGCATTTGGAATTTTGAGTTGACAACTTTCCACTTGGTACCTGACTTGGAATAACGCAACGTATTTTCTGAAAAGAAGTAATTTGTAAATTCGAGATAGGTTATAAAATCTTTTTTTCGTTCTAGGCCATCGGTAAGTTTCAGCAGCACATTTTGACAATCTAGAAATTGGTCGGTATTTCCCTTTTCCCTTATAACAACAACACTGTTTAGATAGGTTTTAAAATGAGGAGAAGCATTCATTTTTTTGGCCAGCATCGAGTTGCATACAGCATGAATGACCCTAAACTCCTCCTCAGATAATGGATTGGAATGCAAAGCAGCAGAGAAATCTTCGAAGACTTTTTTCTGCCCTGCATGATTACTCTTGGTCATAAAGACCTCTAGCTCCTGCATAAATTCTTTCCCATTTTCAGGAAATTGATTCTGTTTCTGGGCAAAGTTGAATAAGGGGAACAAACAACAAAAAAGCCCCATGACATAAAATCGTGGCGTTAACATGTTTTTATACTGTTGAATGTAATCAATAAACTGAACAGGGAAGTAATAAATATTCAGGAGGGGCTATAGGGCAAGCGAAGGTTGGGGAGTGGGTCGTGAAAATACACGAAGTTTCAAAGAGTAGTTTATCAAAAATAGTTTATTGTATACTTAAGGTCAAGTTTAGTGGAAGGAAATCATGAAAAATACAACAAACAGGGTACAAAATGTTTGGTGAGATTTTTTGATATGAGGAGCTTTGTTTTTTTATAATAATTACTTTCTACAAACATTCCAGAGATTGGCATCTCTGGCAAGGGTATGCCGTCCCGATGGGACTCATTTTTTATCACACGAAACTGTACAGAAAACGGAAAAACTCAATCCCGTTTTTGTGTATTTTTGTTAGGGTTGTTTCCTTTATTATTGTTTCCGGAATTACTTCTTTTTCTTTGAGGATTGCTGTTTGAGCCTGAGCGTTTCTGTTCGGAGCGATTGCCGCCGCCGGAACGTTTATTCCCAGAGCCGTTCCCTCTACGGTTGCTATTCCTGCGATTTCGGTTGTTCTTATTTCCTCCTCTTCCTCCGGAACGCCGCCGACCTCCACCACTACGTTTAGAGGGGCTGTATTCAGGTGCCTCTCCTAATTCCTCCGGTGGTGATAATTTTTCGATTTCCTGTTCGATCAAGTTTTCAATATTCTGGAATCGTCTTTGATCTTTGGGTTGGTCCGAAATCAAGGTAATGGCAATCCCTTTTGCATCGGCGCGGGCTGTCCTTCCAATTCTATGGACATAATCCTCTGCATCTTGC
>JAHDGC010000239.1 GCA_020627865.1 Saprospiraceae bacterium
TTGGTAACGGTGACCGTTATCCTAGCCATTCCAGTTGATAAAAACCTTACCTGTGCCATAGCAGAATTCGTTCCACCAGATAACAAATGAGGAGAGTTTACTGTCCAATTATAGGTATAAAGATCACCAGATGGCGTATTTACAGAAATACTATGCGGGATAGAAAAATTCGGGATATAGGTCGCATTTCCAGGGGGTGAATTTACCCAAGCTACAGGGAAAGCATCCTCATTCGACTCAAAAATTATATCATCTTCTTGATATGTAAAAATATCGAGTGTTGTTCCATTCTGGAGACAGGTGACATTAGCAAACATATTTGAAACATCCCCATAATCAGGAACAGCGAAACGCAATACGGGAGTACTTGTTATAGTATCCGCGGGGTCTGTATTGATATTACCCCACTGCGTTGCCCCATAATCACTCGGCCCATAAATCCTATATTCAAACTCATTACATGCTATTTCCGTATATATTGCCCCTGTCGGAGCCTCGCATTCTTGCTCCTCCACCTCATTTAGTTCACAACACCATTGATAAATACTTATCCCCACATAAATCCCCATCGCGATACCAGCCAGTACCGAGAGGTCTGCAAGATCATCCCCCACGACTTCCTCCCCATCTACGAAAACGATAGAGATCAACACGAGGATATGCATAACATAAGAGACAACGGCACCGACAACCACCGCTAGCAAACCACACAACAAACCCCTCCAAAAATTACATGCCCGCAACTCCGACTCACTTGTAGCAGCATCCGCTACTTCATCATAAAAATGCTTGTAATAGTATTGTGCATAGCCCTGACTCGTCGCAAGATACATCGACATGAGTTCCCGATCATTCGCACAAAGGGTACTCCCGTCCAGAAGATTTTGCTGTCTCGCAATAAAAGCAATAAACTGATCCAAATTCGGAGTATCTATTGTTATGAAATCTTCCAAATCATGCGCATAAGCAAGCAAGTAATTTGTTAAGCTCTCGGAGATCATCTCCTTTTCGTTCACATAAGCCTCGAAACCGAGTTCCTCATATTTAACGGATTCCAGCTCGAAAGTCTCCACATATTCGCTTGTACGCTCACTATCCCCAAATAATTTCTCATGATAATCCCCGAGGGTTGTGTATCCTTCTTGGACATGAAGCGTTCGGGCCAATTCCAGCATATCTTCGAAGTGGTCTGCAACTTGCGTACGGTCTATCATTCTATAGGTAAAATCCGTACAGTTATTTGAATGGATTAGTGTATCTGGGGAACATCCTAAATACAGGAACATGAAGGAAAGTAAAAAACACAGTGGTTTGATAAGTTTTGATTCTCGTATGTTTGTCATCTTTTAGAGGGTTTAATTTCAATCAAATATAATCATTTTTTTGTAAAAAACAATCAGAATACATACTTTGAAAGAACGCTCAGCCTATTATGGATTGCTACATCTTTTGTGAATCCGCAAAAAAATATGAAGCGATCCAAGAAATCCGTGGGACATGCTCAAAGATTTAACAAAAAAAAACTATTTTGCCTCCCAAAATAAAAACCCAATATGATAGATGTATATAGCCACAGCTACTTCATGAAACAAGCCATCAACGAGGCGAAGAAAGCAGCATTGGCCGGAGAGGTTCCGGTAGGAGCGGTGGTGGTTTGCCAAAACAAGATTATCGCTAGAGCGCATAACCAAACGGAGTTGCTTAATGATGTAACGGCGCATGCCGAAATTCTAGCCCTTACTTCGGCGGCCAATTATCTCGGAAGTAAATACCTTGATGAATGTGTGCTCTATGTTACATTAGAGCCTTGCCCGATGTGTGCGGGTGCACTAGCTTGGGCACAATTAGATAAGCTCATCTATGGAGCGAGCGACGACAAGCGGGGATTTATGCAGCATGGCAAAAGCATGCTCCACCCGAAAACCAAGGTGGAGTATGGAGTCTTGATGGAAGAATGTAGCGCTTTACTACGTAGCTTTTTTAAAAAGAAGAGATAACATTACATCTTTAAATAAGTTACTGACATAAAATGCAAAGGGCAATTCCGCGACAGCCCCCCAATGGGGAAGGAGCCAAGGCAGAATTCCCCCTTGAATTCAATGTATTTATATTCATAAAAAAAGGCCTCTCCATCGCTGAAGAAGCCTGTTTTTTTTTAGAAGTGAATACAAAAGTGGAACACTTCTCATTTAGTTTTTTTTCAAACAGAATAATAAGTAGGATTCAATGTAAAAAATTAATTGCCCTGATCTTTTTTCAAGGATGCAACATTTGGCTTATCCATTTCTGTTGCAGTTTTGCGGATTGTCACCACATCTTCTTCTTCCCCAACTCTCAATACCAACTTGTAGATGCCAGCATGAAAATCGCTAATGTCTACATCGACACTATTCATTCCTTCAATAACAATACGCTCTCCAGAATAGTGCACGTTAGATTTCCAATCTTTCAATTCATACGAAAGCATTCCGTTCTCGTAGACATCCAAGGTTACTGAAAAATTATCAGAAGAGGCAACATTAGACATTTGTAAAACGTCAAAATTGTTTGGTGTTTTCTTACCGATGCTAACAGTCTCGGTGTACTCAAAAGTGTCATCCGTATCCACTTGCTTGAGCCTGTAATAAAGTGTTTTACCCCGAGCATTTACATCAAGAAAACGATAGTCTTGCTTTCCTGCTCCGTCCCCCGCACTTGCTTTAGTCCCAAGTACCGAGAACTCTTTTCCATCTTCAGATTTTTCGATCACGAAGGATTTGTTATCCACTTCATTTAAAGTACTCCATTGCAAAAGAATTCCAACAGGAAGTTCCTCAGCCTTGAAGGTCTGATCATAAGCAACCTCCGCCTGCATCTGATTTGGGACGAGAGCAAAGAAAAAGATCATCAGGAATCCCGTAAAGATTGATTTTTTCCACATAATACACTGTTTTAAAAAGTTAAATAAACGAGGGATCATGGGTGTGAATCAGTGCCTTTACCTTATCACGCCTGTATGTAAGTGAGTTGTTTGTTTTATTCGTATTTTAAATAACCACATTACAAATGAGTAGCTATCCTTTTTTCAATTCTTTCTTTTTCACATTGCCAATCCTTTCCACATCGGCTATTGGTATTTTCCGAACCACCACGCCTTCCGATTCATTCATTTTCTGGAAACTTACACTATAAGTTCCTTCAGGGTTATCCGATAAATCAAGATAGATATCATTCAACCCCTTGAGGATAAGCACTTCGTTTTTATCTAACAATTTACCTTCATCACTATAAAGCAAGTAGGTCATCATTCCTTCCTCCAACATATCCAAGGTAAAATGAAAAACACCTGTGCTGGTGGTATTGCTCATATAAGCGATCTGAAAAGTATTTCCGAGGGTTTCATGCAGCACAATAGTACGGGAGTAACTAACAATGCCTTCTTTTTCAACAAGCTTTAGACGATAGAATTTTTTTCCTTTACCGATCTCAGTATCCAAAAAACGATATTGGGTTTCTTTCTTAGAATGGCCTGCGGCGGCCAATTCTCCGATACTATTATAATGCAAACCATCATTTGATTTTTCAATATAAAAAATATCAGAGCCTGATTCGAAGGATGTTCCCCACTCTAGTAAAGTACCAACACCAAAAGCTTGAGACTTCAATTCGAAGGCATACACTACTTCTGCTCTTGCTACAATTATTGTTCCTAAAACAAAAATAAATTGCAGAAATAGTCTAGAACATTTTAAATGTACGGTGTTATTTTTCATTACATGCTTTGTTAAATCATTTTTCAAACTTTCGCAATTAAGCTTGCCCTATTTTTACATCACAATGATACTAAACATACCTACTTCAAAACAGCATGCAAAAATCAAAAACGTGACGTTAAATACGGTTAAATTAGGTTAAAATATATTTAACAATGTGGCATTAATTCTCGTATTTTAATACTTTTGGTTTTAGAATAAGTATTTTAAACTTCAAAATTAGGCTATTATGCAACTGATTAAAGCAATTCCGTTCTTCGTTTTAGTTCTTTTACTGACAAATGCCTGTGCTCCCCAACTCAGTCCTTTTACCCAAAAACTTTATGACGAAAATAATTGGTCAGAAAGTGAATTGAAAAAAATTCAGTTTTACCTTTCCGAAGATGTTGTGTTACGAAGAAATCTGAGATCTGGTTCTTCTGAAATCGTGGAGGGAGAAATCAAAATGGTAGATGGGAGGAAAGTCGAAGAAATTCTCATCAGAAAAAATACACCCGGGATTTTATTATTCTCGCCCAAGGAAAAAAGATTGGCCGTCAGTTTTGAGTCTGGTAAAAATGACCGATTCCTGATGTTTGGTCCCAACCCTAAAGTTCGGAATCATTATGTGTTGCTGGCCAGTGACTGGGATAAACGCAAAGGAAAGATCACCTATGATGATAAAGAATATTATACTTCGGGGCAGAATGCCTTCGCGGGCTTGCTTGTTGATTTGAAAAGGACGAGGAAGGTGAAGGTGAAAAGTCGGACGTTAGGTGGACGTGAGCTTTAGATTTTAGATCATTCGCTTCGCTCATTTTTAGATTTTAGATCGCTGCGCTTTTAGATCATTCGCTTCGCTCATTGTCAGAGGGTCAGACTCGGCGCTGCTAGATTTAAAGGGTACGGTGCTTGTTGACTATTGGATTTCGGGAAGTTGGATTGGAGGATTGGGTTTATTCTGCTTTTCTGGTACCTTTTAGGAAAGGGACGAAGCGGAATTTATCAAAAGTTTCTTCGCGGAATTCAGTGGTGGCAACCCTAGTAATACGCATCATTTGTTGAACCTTTCCTGCTCCGACAGGAATCACCATAAGGCCGCCAATCTTGAGCTGTTCCAATAGCAACTTTGGGATTTCGGGTGCACCTGCAGTTACGATGATCCGATCAAAAGGAGCGAATTCTGCTAGGCCTTTATAGCCATCCCTGAAATAACAACGGACATTGCCCAAGCCCAAGCCTGCAAGAAGTTTTTTGGCCTTGTGAAAAAGAATTTCTTGCCTTTCTATAGTAAACACCCGTGCTCCCAAACTGGCCAAAATTGCGGACTGATAACCAGACCCCGTCCCTACTTCCAACACCTTATCTCTCTTATTGACTTCCAAAAGGATCGTCTGGTATGCAACGGTATACGGCTGGGAAATAGTTTGTTTATTGCCTATAGGAAATGCCTTATCTTCGTATGCCCATTCTTCGAAGGCCTTATCGAGGAAAAAATGCCGGGGCATGGCATTCATTGCCGCCAATACGGCCTCATCAAAGATGCCTTTTTCGCGAAGCAAATCAATGAGTAGTCTGCGCATGCCCTTATGTCGGTAAGTATCTTTCAAATTTGATTTGTTCTAAAAAGTGGCTCTCAATAACTACAAAATTACTATAAAAAAGCATTGCAAATATATAACTAAATTAGCTGCTTTCCCGTATAAGTGATAAAGGAAAAATTATAAACCTGCCCGAATTACGCAGGTGGGGTCAAAAGTTAAAAGTGTTCATCTGATAATCAATGCTTTATAATGTTGACTTGTATATTTTATTTTTCCAATACACGAAACCTAACACCTCTTCCGATGCATATTTTCATTCGTAAAAATATGCCTTATATTGCCCTGCTTTCACACCTAAATATTAGACTTGTCTTTAAATAAAAAATAAATCATGGCAAAAATAAAATTTGGAACGGATGGCTGGCGTGCTGTTATTGCGCAAGATTTCACCGTTGAACAGCTCAAGAAAATTGCAGAAGCAACGGCGATTTGGATGCAGGCCAAAGGGTTAAACAAAGTCGTCATTGGGTACGATACGCGTTTTGGAGGAAAACTTTTTGCAGAAACTGCTGCCCGTGTTTTAGCTGCTTATCAGATCAAGATCAACATGACCAAAAGCTTCGTAACGACTCCAATGGTATCGCTCGGCGTATTGAAAACAAAGTCTGATCTCGGCATCATGATCACGGCGGGTCATAATGCATCCGCTTTCAATGGTTATAAAATAAGGTCGGCTGATGGTAGTCCAATCACCCCAACAGATATTATCGCCCTTGAAGCGCTCATTCCAAGACAAAGTAATCTTGCCCTTCCTGATATGCATACCATTTTTGCGGAAGGGTTATTAAATTACTTCGATCTAGAGCAACTTTATATGGAACACATAAGAACACATATAAACCTGGATGCTATCCGGAGTGCTCGTATAAAAATTGCTTATGACGCCATGTTTGGAGCAGGCATGAAGCTAATACAGCGCCTGCTACCTGATGCTCTCTTCTTGCACTGTGAAGAAAATCCTGCTATCCCTGGGCGTATTCCCGACCCTATTCCCGCTAATCTTGGAGAACTGGCCATGCTTGTTACCAATACTCCTGAAATTGATTGTGGCCTCGCGACGAGTAGTGATGCCAGTCGTTTAGGAATGTATGACTCCGACGGCAATTTTATAGATGCTAATCATTTGTTATTATTACTATTAAGTTACCTAAAAGTCCATAAAAAATTGACGGGGCAAGTCGTCACTAGTTGTGCGACTACCCATAAAATGCAAACGCTAGCCAAGCATTATGGCCTGGATCATGAAGTCACTAAAGTTGGGTTTCAGCATATTATCAAGAACACCGCTATGGAAAAAATTGTAATTGCTGGGGAAGAATCTGGCGGTATTGCCACTGCCGGACATATTCCCGATCGGGATGGTATCTGGGCAGGATTACTGATGCTAGAATTTATGGCCATTACAGGAAAAAGCCTAAAAACACTGGTTGCGGAAGTATATGATAAGGCTGGGATGTTTTGCGGTAAAAGAAAAGACATAAAAATATCGAAAAGCCAAATGCAAACTATTCTTCAACATTATGCAGCTCACTCTCCTTCAACAATAGGCCATTATACGGTAAGAAAAATAGATAAGCTAGACGGATACAAATTCTTTTTCAATGATGAAACGTGGGTTATGCTCAGGCCATCTAGGACGGAAGCTATACTCCGCATTTATGCACAAGCCCGCACACAGGAAGAAGCCAAACGAATATTAGATACAATGGTGAAAACCATATCAGGAATTGGGCGTTCCGTTCAACATGCTTAAGAAAAATGCCTTGCCAGATGATTTCCGACAAGGCATTTTGTGTTCATATTTCGACCAAAATTCTTACTAAAGTCATAAGGTTAAGATAGGGTATTAATTACTACCGATAGTCAATGTTGTAGTACCATTGTTGGCTCCACAGCAAGGAGGACAGGCTGCTATCGCGGTATAATCACCTTCAAAGCGATTAAAATCTTGAACCGTAATATCGTAGATTGTCGCATCATCTGCCGGAACATAAGCAGTGATGGTATAATTTCCAGAAGCATCTGGCCCGACAAGTAATGCCGTTGCTGTAGCGGGCGTCAGTAGTGTCCCCGAGCTATCATATAAATTATTAACAGTAGTAACGGTATAATCAGGCACTCCTCCCGAAATGGTAATAACCTCTTGTGCAAACTCATTGACATTACTATTATCAAGATCAAGGCCATTACTACAATTACATGGATCAGAGGTTAAAAACGGAATATTCAAAGCATAAGTTACTTCAAGGAAAATCGGGATATTGGAATCAGAGAACTCATCCAAATCTTTTTGTACAATCGTAATAGTCGTTGCATCTAATGGAATATCTATCAAGGAATAGTTACTTGGAGTATGTCGTTCCCCCAGTTCCATCAATGGTAAGATCATAAACATAAACACATCCACAATCCTGCCCACCAGGATCATTAATACCATCGCCACTATCGTAGCTAGATACTTCGATGGATATAATCGGGCCTGCATTTTGGCAATTGGAAGTCAGATCAAAAATAACAGGCACCCCAGGATTCCCAGGAATACTCAAACTGCAATCAGGGTCGAAGATACCAGAGTTATCAGATGACAATGACCCTGTAAACATTGAGACACAAGTCGCTTGGCCATAGCAAAGCGCCTGTAAGAATAGGCAGGCTATTCCCAAAAGAATGATTCTTTTCATTTTGGTAAAATTTGTATTATGTTCAAGTGCTTCAATTTGGCTATTTCAATAACTTAAACAACAGTTCTCCTCTCTCAAAGAACAGGTGTTGATAGCAAAAAACATGATTATAAATCAGTTTTCCCATACATGAGACCACCTCAGGTTGTATTAATTTATTCCAATAGACATTCAGGGGGCTTTTCTATATCTAATAAAAAACGTTAAGTAATAAATTCAAGTTCCTGTAAACCTCAAGTCTAGTATATCCAAATATGCAAAAGGGAAAAAGCCAAAAGATTAACAGAAATCTTTTGTTGCTTCAAAAAACTAGGTTACAGAAATTTAATCTGGCACAAGCCAGTTGTTATTACTTAAAAGATCGGAATGGGGATGTGTGTTAGTAAATACGCGTCAATCAAACTTTCACATTAACAAAAATCAACATATATGTTGATTTTTGCCATACTGCCCCGCATATATTGTGACAGCATATAATGGTCATAAGTTCGGGTATAAAGCTCAATTTTATATACCTACATACAAAACCTCTACGAAAATAAGGTTTTTATTTCAATATTAAAAGCCCCACAGGATCGGACAATCAGGCGACAAAAGGGGGAAATAAAACCTGCATTCAAAAAAAATGTATAAATAAATGCATATCAAACCTTTACAAATAAAGAAAATATTTTAGCACCATATGATAGCTGTTATTTTTTTATTAAAAATTTGTTCTGAACAAATATAATAACAGAAAAAAGGTTATTTAGCACGGCAATCTCCTCATTTTCATAACAAAAAATCATATCTGTAAAAATGAACAAAAAGGAGAAAATAAGGAACCTTATAATTTTTGCACTTCCATAAACTCAATCACATAAAATCGTTGAGAAGCACAATTTTATATTAGAATTTACTATTAGATAAGGTGTCATTAAACAAATTCTTCGTTTATTTGTATTTAGTGATGTTGGTAAAATAACTTGATGTATTCAAACTGACCTTTTGTTCTTTTAACCCAATTTATTTAACCGCTATCACTTAGAGCATGTTGGGGAATTGGTCTTTAGAGCCTGTCTGCCACAGGCAGGCGAAAATAGTCAATTTGTTGATTAGGCAAGCCTGCCTGGCAAGCCACGCAGACAGGGCGGTGAAACCGGAGTTTAGCCTTAGCTAAATGAGCTTGTCTGGTTGCCAGCCAAACAGGGATTTCACCAACGCAGTATAATCGGGAAAGTGGCACCTGCCTGCGTGTCCGCAAGGACAGGCAGGTTCGCAGTTCAATTAT
>JAHDGC010000240.1 GCA_020627865.1 Saprospiraceae bacterium
CCGAAACAAGGGATGTTAAGTTCCAATTTACATAAGTATTTAAAGTGGCGGAAGAGGAGGTTTGTTGTGCAATAATAGTAGGATCATAATCACCTCCGAGGCTAGTCCAAGGGGTGTCCCAGTTGGGTGTTCCGTTCGCATCGCAGGTTGTTCCCTCTGTCCAGTCCGTTGTCAGTCGGTATACGCTTTGGAGTGCAGAACCCGAACCATCGTAATGATGAAGTTTACATATAGCAGATGAGATTATGGCATTAGCAGGAACGGACGAAAGATCCCATTTCAGAATAATTCTGCTAGTGGGGCTGTTTCGGATTGAAGGACAGTTGCCGTAATTCCAGTCTGAATACGGAGAAGTATCGGATATATTTGAATCTTCTATTGGGTTTAAGCTAATCGTATAAGAAGCCTGAGCTGTCATTGGCAGTGTACTGGCAGTGGTGTTGTCTGAGTTTGTAACCGGATCTATTCTATCTAGGCTTTGAACAGGATCAGAAAGGTAAAGGTATTTCGTTTCGGTTTGTGCATAATTATCCTTGGGGTATAATATTATTGTTGTTAATAACAATATGTTTGTAATGTTTCTCCAGTGTGAGACATTACCAAGAAAGTAGCTTGTGAAAATATGCAATTTATGTAAAAATAAATATCTCATGTTTGTTTGAATTGGAATTCCAGCTATTTTATTCGTTTGAAATAATCAAATTGCTGGGGGAGCTAGGTACGTCATTAGGGGCGACAGTAATGCAGGATAAATCACTCAAGCAACCTACATTATTGGATTGTACACAAATCTGCCCGCCTTGATCGCCATCCCAAGTGACGGTAATTGTCGTTGTCCCTTGTCCGTTAGTGATGGTTGCGCCAGATGGGACTGTCCAGTCATAAAGTGGGGCACCGACATCAACAATGGAGTAACTAATATTGCTATCGCCAACACAAGGCGCGGTATTATGCTCTGTTATGGTGCCTGGAGTAGTCGGTTGACAAACAGGGTCGGCACAATCCAACAAGCCATTCCCATTATTGTCTAGTCCATCGTCACAGGTTTCCGGTTCGTATATTGGTGCGGAGATGATTGCTGTACAACCATTGCTGTCCGTTACCGTAACAGTATATACCCCGCTGGCCAGATTTACCAAATCCTCCGTAGTGGCGGCATTCGACCACAGATAAGTATAGCTCGGTGTACCACCCGTTACCGTAAGGTCAATTGTTCCGTCATTTGCAGGAATGGCCGTTTCGTCTGTGCTACTTATGGAAAGGCTGATGGCATCCGGTTCCGTAATCGTAATTGTTGTGGTAGCCGTGCAGCCATCTGCATCGGTAACCGTTACGGTGTAGTCTCCGGCAGCGAGATCTGAGATGTCTTCTGTTGTAGAACCATTCGGCCAGAGGTAAGAAAAAGGAGCTTGGCCAGAAGCGGTTAAATCAATGGAGCCGATATTGCTTCCGTTGCAATCTTGATCTACAGAAGAAGCAGCCAAAACTTGCGGTACTTCCATCGGTAATGTGGCGGATGCCGTTGTCATACATCCGGTTGGGGTGCTGATGGTAACACTATAGGTGCCAGGAGCAAGACCAGACAAATCTTCCGTCGTCGCTCCATTAGACCAAAGGTAGCTATAGGGCGGGTTGGCACCACTGACGGTGAGGTCTATAGCACCGTCATCTCCTTCACAAGAAACAGAAGTAATCGTGATGGGTGTTAGAAAAGGAGGGGAAGTTTCATCTAGGGCAACATAAAAGGATACATCATCCAAGGCACATCCGGAGGGTAAGGTTGCACTCATGAGATATGTTCCGGGTTCGTCTACCAAGATACTCATTTGAGTTGGGTCAGAAACAATATTGCCGTCTAAAGTTGTCCATGAGTAGATTACGTCTGTTCGGGGAGGGTCGGCAATCAAAGTAACGGGCGTATTGAGACAAGAAATAGTAGGATCGCCAATTAATTCTATATTCATTGTCGGTACACCCCAGAGATAAGGCTGGGTAAAATCTTTTAGTTCAGAGGTGAAGGAGGCGGAAGAGCGGGTTTTTACCATGAGGCTGGAATATGGGAAGAAGCAGGCATTGTATCCGGGGATAGTAGAGTAGTCTACCCCAAAAGTAGAAACATTGATTCCTACCTCAATGGTTGCAAAATCATTAAAAGAGGTTTGGTAATTGTTCTGTTTGGTACCTTTATGCCCCCAGGGAGGAGCGGTTACAGATTGGTTATGGGTATTGATAATTCCGCAGGCATCATTTACATTCAATGGAATAATTTCTGCATATCCATATGGTGCACCATTGTATGCACCATCGTATTCCGATCCCCATTGGAAGGTAGTTGGGGTAGTTCCGATAAAGTCAGCATATCTTACCCATAGTCGAACCCCTACATCGGGAACTTCCCCACCATTGATGGCCGCAAGGTTAAAAATCAAGTCTCCCATCTTGGTGATGTTGCCGGCATTGTCGAACTCGAATGCTGTATGCCCACCTTGTGCTCCGGCAGTCGAGAAACCATTATTTGGATGATAATGCAACTCTTCCACAAAAAACTCGAAGTCCATATAGGCAGACCCCCCGGGATCGGCTCTAGATAGGAACCCGAAAAACCAGAGGTCATCTGTCGCGTCAGGGCCACTATGACGCATATGCCCGCCGATGTCTAAAATATCATTTTTACCCAATACATTTCCGGGACCACCATTCCAGTTTCTAGGATCATCTCCATTTTTGCTAGATATAACATAGGAGGTTTGATCAGTTGCTCCTGATCCTCCAAAGTGATCGCGGGCATAAACAGCATCAATTAATAAGTTGTCACTTACAATAGATGAAACTTCGTAGTTCATCCTGATTTCAAAAATAGGGTTGCTGTTGGAATAGCCTTGAATCAATGTTTGTGTATTAGTGGTATTGCTTTCATCAATGATGCCGAGGCCAGAACCTGATGTTGTTTGAAACCAATCATCCGTTCCAGTACTGGATACGCCACCTTGATTGCCATATTGGAGTTGATCCGAATAAAGATCTCCATCGACTCCAAAGTTAGCACCGACACAGCCATCGTTGTCGATTTGAGCTTGTAGTGGGAGAAAATGAAAACATATTGTTATTATTGTCGTGCATATGTAGTAACTCCTTAGGTGCAGCTTTCTGATTTTCCTTATGTGTGGATAGGCCATCATTATTGTTGGTAATTAATGGGCTTAGGTGTTTGCTTCGGTGGGGGGGCTTTTTATACCTTAATACCCAATATCCATAGATGAAAAGATAGAAAAGAAAGCTTTCTAGTCTTGATTGTGACGTGCTGAAATGGGAGAGATGAAAAAAACAACATATGATAGCTATGCTTTTTATCTGCTTGACGAAGTTTGGGTGGGTAAATTGTAGTATTGGTGGTGGATAACTGTGGAGTCCATACAGGTAATGTTGTGCATTTTGTGAACAAAATGAAAAATGAAAAAGTAAGGTTGGGGTAGGTTTTATTTGTTTGCTAGTGGGGTATTTTGTAATAAATATCAGTTATGAGTATGTAGAATAAAAAGTTATATTATCCTAGGGCTATGACTCCTTCTAATATTTTCGCAAAGCTCCAAACATCCTTGAAAGAATTATACAACGGCACCGGAGCTACTCGGATAACATCAGGCTCCCGCCAATCTGCAATGACTCCTTTCTCAGTGATGCAATCAAACAAACTTTTGTCGGCATCCTTCACCTGGATGGAAAGCTGGCAACCCCGTTGGGTCTTGTCCCTCGGCGTAATGATTTTAATTTTTTCATTGGCAACCTCATCCAGCAAAAATTCGAGGTAGCCGGTTAGCTTTTTGGTTTTCTCATTTAACTTTTTCATCCCGACTTGATTGAAAATATCAAGGGAAGCACGCATGGCTGCTAAAGACAAAATGGGTGGATTGCTCAATTGCCAACCTTCTGCACCTGGGATAGGATCAAAGGCATCGCGCATACCGAAGCGGGTGGTTTTGTTGTGTCCCCACCAGCCGGCAAAACGGTGGAGGGAAAAATCGTGGGCATGCCTTTCATGCACGAAGCAGCCGCCCAAGCTACCAGGGCCAGAATTCAAATATTTATAACTGCACCATACCGCGAAGTCGATGTTGCTGTCGTGTAGTTGGAGTTCGATGTTTCCAGCAGCGTGGGCAAGATCAAAACCGACAAGGCAGTCTTGTTGGTGGGCGAGGGTAGTGATTTCTTTTAGATTAAACAATTGCCCCGTATAATAATTTACCCCACCGATCATGACGAGGGCAATTTGGGAACCTTCTTTTTCTAGTAAGGCTTCGATATCTTCATGCCGGATGAGTTCTTCTCCTGTCCTAGGTTTTAATTCCAACAGTGCTTCTGCTGGGTCGTATCCGTGAAAGCTGATTTGTGAGGCTACGGCATATCTGTCAGAAGGAAAAGCATCACTTTCGATTAGAATTTTGAATCTTTCGCTGGTTGGTCGATAAAAAGAAACCATCATCAAATGCAAATTTACCGTAAGGGTATTCATCACTACAACTTCAATGGGTTTGGCACCAACAACATTGGCCATCGCTTGGGTGAGGAATTCGTGGTAGGGCATCCAAGGGGTACGGGCATGGAAGTGACCTTCGACACCAAACTTTTCCCAATCAAGCAATTCTTGTTCGATATAGCTTCTTGTGGTTTTAGGTTGCAAGCCTAAAGAGTTACCACAAAGGTAGATGTGTTCCTCCCCGTTTTTCTGGATCGGTATGTGAAATTGATTTCTGTAATTTGCTAGTGGATCTGTGTTGTCCATTTTTTTTGCAAATTGTTCGGTGGATTCAAACGGTATCATGGTTTAGTTTTGTTCTTTTAAAAAAATCATCATGTTCCTTTCCGCAAAGCCAATTAATGACATGGTCGTACCAAATTTTTTCTTTTTCTGTATCGGTAATAAAACCCATCGCAACGCCATCATCAATTACTTTCCCTGGATAGCAATCAGGAACGGACTCCATTTCCCCTAGTGGATATGGGTCATCCAGTCCGGCAAGGACTTGGCTGACGCCTTGCCGATCAACAAGCAACCGGAGAGAATAGGCATCGTGTACGAGCGTATCAAAAAATACATTGCTATTCTTGAGGTTTTCTTTCGGGGCTGTAGTCCCTTCAAAAAGGTCGGGTCGGCCAACGAAGCCTTGTTGTCGTCTACCGATATTGACTTGTCCAAATTGGTTGCCATGTGCAAAACAGGTTCGGATATTGGGGTATTTTTCTGGGAAGTTCAACAAGGTGAAAAAGTGATAAGTGTCCGCAGTTTGAGCACACATCCAAACCAGATGGAACCGCCAATATTGATCTTGCAAATGTATGATTTTATTGCCGTCATAGGGATGAATTTCGATAGCAAGTTTATAATGATCGGCCAATTCAAATATGGGTTCAACGGATGGGGTGGCGACGGTTTGCCATTGTCCATCTGATGTTAGGAAATGGGTTGGCAAGCATAAGAGTCGTAAGTGGAGTTCGTTGACACAGCGTTCGATTTCTTTGCAGGCATCTTCTACATAAGCGGGCTGGACAACAAATCCTCCAGTGAATTTTTCAGGATGTGCTGCCTGTACGGATGCATTGAAATCATTTTGGAAGCGGATAACGTCTCGTGCGGTTTGCCGGGGCATTCCGTTGCAGTAGAGTTGGGATAAGTTGAGGATGACTTCGTGGTCGATTTCGTTTTTTTGCATCCATTCTAGCTTTTCTTGCAAGAAGAAACTAGGGTCTGTAACGGGGCGCTTCCATGAGCCTTGCCGCATGAATTTCCGGTCATTGTCTAGCCAGAAAATTTGTTGCTTTTTCATGAAGTCCGGAATTTGCTCGGGGTAGGGGAGTAGGTGGCCGTGTCCATTTATTTTTTTCATGGGGCTGGGGTTTGTGGCGGTGTAGTGGATGGAGAAAAAGCGCAGCTGGGGTGGTGGTCGGTGATGTAAGCTGGGGTATTGTTTTGGTAGAGGTTGTGGTGCTGGAGGTTGATTGAGAGGGTTTTTGAAATTTTAAATTTTGTTTTATTATATATTTTAATAGTTTCTTTGTTGTACACCCTTAGCAGGGTGGGTGCCCACCCTAACAACCGCGAGACCGTTCCTCTTTTTCGAGGTCTCAACGTCAAGCCATAAGCTTGACCCTTCTGTTGCCGACTTTTCGGCAAAGAAACTATATATAAGGAGCTTTCACTCCCCGAATGCACCAAACAACCGGATCCGCATCGCTTCATGCAATTCTGTAATAACGAAGACTCATGAGCATAAACCCATGAAAAGATACAGCAAATATAACAATAATAATTCAAAGTGCAAACTTTTTGGTGATTTTTTATAACTTTTTTGGAGGTTCTTTGCATCTAATGTCTACATGAATACAGAGCCTTTGCACGGTTGCGCCTTAGCTTGCTTTGCAAGGCCGGCGTTGCTAAAAGGCATTTGCGTTTAATGCTTTGTTAGACACAGCCTTTTTCATATAATTCTATTTATGCCGGATTCAAGCTGAACAACAATTCCACCGAATCTAGCATCTGTTGCATAAAATTTTTTCTCTCCTATATAACAAATTGGACTATCATATTCCTCATCAGAATTAACATACTTCCCTTCACAACCTCCTGATATTGACGTATTGTAATAAGCAACCATTCTCCCATTTTTATCTGTTAATTGAGAAACACAATTTCTACAGATATAGGCTGGATACCTTGGATAAAATCTCACCTTAGACATACAATTTGGGCATACCTGGATTATTTCAGAAGAATTCATATTTTTTAAATCGAATAAATTTTCCCATTCCCTTATTCCTTTATATTTCCTCCAATCTATCATCGAAGAATTTCTAATTGAATTTCCTTCATGAATTACATAATACGCTAGAATATTATTATCCAGTTTTTTTATATGGCTATCTGTAAATGGTCGATATATTTCAAACCAGTATTTATCGGAAGCAAATGCCCTCCAGAATTCCCCTATCGAAGAATACTCTGATATCTTTGAATATCTTATCATTGTCCGTTGTTTATAGTCCTCCGGTATTTCTCCTCCTTTTTGAACATATATTTTCCCTTGATTAGATACTTTTACCTTATATGCGAAATTGTTTTTATCACTATACGTCAGAATAGTATCATCTATTCCTAATTTTAAAAAATTATCATGATAGAAATGCTCTAGACTCAATTGACTTTTTGCCTTGTCTAATCTTCTTTTTTCATTTTCTTTCCGCTCAACATATCGCTCATATGCATTTTTTCTTTTCTTCTCCCTGAAAGCTATTCCTCTACCTTGCTCGTGTATTCTCCCATCTTTCAGGTTAATTAATTTATCTTCAATAGCATCTTGATTAATATTTGGCATTGGTTTTCTTTCTTCAACTAATTTAAAATCAGTTCCCCCTATCAAGTACTCTTTTATTGAGTAATCAAACTTTTTCCGCCACTCTTCCTCTGGCAATATTCGTGCTTCATAGATATCTATTACATAAGAATTCGTTGGAATAAATTTTGTCCCGTATTTATCAGGCTTAACATCACTCGTATCAATTAGAGATTCACTTACCCATAGTAATTTCGATTCAAAGTCAATAAATTGTTGTGAAATCTTCCAGCCTTTCGTTGCAATAAGTTTAAAGGCCCCCCATTTACTATTTGTTGATTTGTCTATTTTCATTTTATTATTTTTTATAGTTGTGTCTAACTTCCATAATCCACACAAACATTCTTAGGCTCCGTAAAAAATCGAAGTGC
Source organism: Saprospiraceae bacterium (assembly GCA_020627865.1). Lineage (GTDB taxonomy): Bacteria > Bacteroidota > Bacteroidia > Chitinophagales > Saprospiraceae > JAHDGC01. Next base: position 7,757 of record JAHDGC010000240.1, read on the forward strand.
CTCCCAGCCCCCTTCCCGCCCGACACCAGATTGCTTCATCCCGCCAAAAGGCGTCCGTAAATCCCGCTTTAGCCAAGTATTAATCCATACGATCCCTGCATCTAGTTTTTTTGCAACAACATGTGCCCGAGTCAAGTTTTCTGTCCAAACCGTAGCGGATAACCCATAAGGCGTACTATTGGCAAAATGCAAAACCTCTTCCGTTGTATCAAAAGGCATAATCGTAACAACTGGACCAAAAATTTCTTCCTGATTGGTTCGGCAATCATAAAGTAAGCCTTCAATAATCGTTGGACGAACATAATACCCATTAGCCAATTTCCCCGATAGTTTTACACGTGCTCCGCCACAAAGAATTTTTCCTCCCTCTGCCTTGGCCAGTTCAATATAAGAAAGAATTTTCTCAAGATGTTGTTCCGAAACGATAGCCCCAATATTGGTGTCCTTATGTTTGGGGTTACCCACTTTCAATGCTTGGGCTTGTTTTACAAAATCCTTTTTAAAACGATTGTATAAAGGACGTTCCACAAAAATTCTAGAACCACACAAACAAATTTGACCTTGATTGGCAAAAGAAGAACGCAATGTCGTATCCAACATTTTCTTATAATTACAATCCGAAAATATAATGTTAGGGTTTTTGCCGCCTAGCTCTAGGGAAAGCTTCTTGAACATGGGCGCAGCAACACGAGCGATTTCTGCACCGACACGTGTGCTGCCTGTGAACGAAATGGCTTTAATTTGGGCATGTTTTGTTATAGCGGCGCCGACTTTATGACCATAGCCATGCAAAATGTTTAAAACACCGGGTGGTAGTTTTGCTTGCGTACAGATTTCACCAAGTAAATATGCGGTTAACGGAGTAATTTCACTAGGCTTAGCAACCACCGTATTGCCTGCTGCAAGTGCCGGAGCAATTTTCCAAGAGAAAAGATAAAGTGGCAAATTCCAAGGAGAGATACAACCCACAACGCCTAGCGGTTGTCGCAAGGTATAATTGATGGTTCCGCCAGCCATTTCGTGGGCTTCAGAAGCATACTGCATGATGGCGGTAGCAAAAAAACGGAAGTTGGCTGATGCCCTAGGGATGTCAACTTTTTTGGCAAGCCAAACAGGTTTGCCATTATCCCTAGATTCTGCTTTTGCTAACGAGTCAAGATTGTTCGTAATTAAGTTGGCAATTTCAATCAGGTAATGGTATCTTTCTTCCACGGAAAGTGCTGCCCATTTCGGGAAGGCTTTTTGTGCAGCAGCAACGGCTTTCTGAACATCCCTATGGTCGGAGTCTGCCGCCTGTGCATAAACTTTTCCAGCAGCAGGCTCATACACATCAAGGTATTTTTTTGAGGCCGGAGCAACCAACTTTCCATTGATATAATTTTTTATTTTTAGCATAAATGAAAATTTTTAGGCCAACTGAAAATTAGTTGGCAGGAAATCCTGAAAATCAACCAATCCTGGAAATCCTGATTCAGACTTTCACGATATTTGTCAAATAT
>JAHDGC010000241.1:0-1917 GCA_020627865.1 Saprospiraceae bacterium
AACGAAGCCAGCGCCGCTTCCTGCAACGAAGTACTCACGTAGCTCCCTTTCCCCGTTTTTTCCCGATGGAGTAAGGCCAACAAAATACCTTCTTTTAATTGATGGGCAGCCAGCAAATCTATCAAAGCAACAGGCATCCGAACTGGATCGCGGTCTCTTTCTCCCGTCATATATAGAAAACCGGTTTCTGCTTGGAGTACGATATCAAAAGCCGGCCGGTCTGAGTCTGCCCCAAATGCATGCAATTGTGCATAAATCAATCGAGGATTCAAGGCCGCCAATACCGGATAATCCATTCCCAGCTTTCGAGCAGATGTCATCTTGAAGTTGGCAATTACAATATCTGCAGTTTTGGCCAACTCATAAACCTGTTCGCGATCATTTTCATCTCCCAAATCAAGGAAAATGGTTTGTTTTTTCCAGTTTACACTACAATAATAGGCGGAGTAATCTGACGCTTCTGGCTCGTTGGGCAAGCGCCAATTTCGGGTAACATCTCCACCCGTTTTTTTGTTTTCTACCTTGATGACTTCTGCACCCAGCTCCGCAAAAAATTGTCCTACGGCTGGCCCCGCTAAAACAGCAGCCAGTTCTAATACTTTTAAATCTTTAAAGAAGGTTTGTATCATAATCTTTTTTTATATTGTCCCAAAGCTACTAAATAATAATTATTTTTCTACAACCGCTCCAGACACTTACGTTTCTGCCTGCCTGGCGAGGCCACGCAGGCAGGGCAATGATATGTCGTCTCTATGAGACTCGCTTTTATATCTTACTCTTTTTTAACGGTACTAAAAAAATCATATGAAAATTTTATCCGCAGCACAAATTAGAGAATTGGATCAATTTACCATAAAAAATGAACTGATCGCTTCCATTGATCTTATGGAAAGGGCTTCCGCAACTTTCACGAAATGGTTTTTAGAGAACTTTTCAGTGACACAAAAGGAGGTTTTCGTCTTCTGCGGGCCGGGTAACAATGGTGGAGATGGTTTGGCTGTAGCCAGAATGTTGGAAAATAACCTTTTTGATCTTGTGGTTTATATGTTGGAGATTGGCGCTTCAAAATCCAAAGACTTCACCCAAAACCTGAATAGACTTTCCAGTCAACTGAAGGATAAACTTATGGTCATCACAGAACATAATCCGTTGCCATCTCTGCCAGAGCAAGCCATTGTGATAGATGCCATTTTCGGCTCTGGACTGAACAGGCCAGTTACGGGCTACTGGGCAACATTTATCCAGCATCTCAATGAGGGACAACATACCCGTATCGCCATTGATATTCCCTCCGGATTATTTGCTGATGTGCATAGTGCTGGTATTTCCTTTAAAGCGGATTATACTTTTAGTTTTGAATTTCCGAAAATGGCTTTTATGTTTCCGGAAAACGGGAATAGTGTCGGGCAATGGGTTGCTCGAAGTATTAGGCTTTCGCCCGAAGGTATAGCACAGTCTGATACCTTAAACTATTATCTTACCAAAGAACTGGTACAGCCCCTTATCAAAAGTAGGGCAAAATTTTCCCACAAAGGCACCTACGGGCACGCTTTGTTAATTTGTGGGAGTAAAGGAATGATTGGTGCCGCAATCTTGGCCGCAAAAGCCTGCCTGAGGTCGGGTGTCGGGCTGCTGAGTATGCATGTTCCGACAAGTGCTGATCAAGTTATGCACATTGCCATTCCAGAAGCCATTTTGAGTTTGGATAATCATCCGGAGTATTTTACTATGGTTCCAACAACGACTAAATATTCGGCTATCGGTATTGGTTGTGGGTTAGGACAACAGGAAGAAACGGGTAGGGCATTGGAAAAATTATTAAAAGCAACAGCGCTGCCACTAGTACTTGATGCAGATGCTTTAAACCTCATCGCTGCTCTTAATTTATCAGAATATATTCCGTCTAATAGCATATTG
>JAHDGC010000241.1:1927-9255 GCA_020627865.1 Saprospiraceae bacterium
TTGAGAAATTATTAAAAACAGTTACTAATCCTTTGGTCATCAGATTCCCTGAACTTGATCGCTTCCCTATTTTTTTTTGAATAAATCCCCAGCAATAGTATACTTACGCCTCACCCTAAAGAATTTGAACGCTTATTTGGCAAAGCAAACCATGATTTTGAACGGCTCGAAATGCAGCGGGAAATGGCTCAAAAATTAGGCATTTATATCATTTTAAAAACAGCGCACACGGCCATCGCTTGTCCAGACGGGAAGGTTTTCTTTAACAGTACCGGCAACCCGGGGATGGCAACGGCTGGCAGTGGGGATGTCCTCACGGGGATGTTGACCAGCCTACTCGCACAAGGATATGATCCGGAGATTGCTGCTATTGTCGGTGTATTTTTGCATGGTTTGGCGGGAGATTTGGCGGCAAAGACGATGAGTCAGCAAGCGATGCTGGCTGGGGATATTGTTGATTTTATTGGGGAGGGATTTTTGATGTTTTCAGGTCAATAATCTTTCATCAAGTTCAAAATCCTCTATATCTTTTATTTTTACTTTCGTGAAATCTCTATGATCTGGATTGATGACGATATTAAATTCTGATGGAATTATTCTTGATGGTACCTTTATGGCCAAATTATTCTGATTGATCAACAGGTCTTCTCCGATTTCTTTCAGTTCAGCCAGGGGTGGATTTTTCCGCCAGTCTTTCGGTAAGTTCTTTATACCCTTTATTTCTTCTATATCGTTATATGGTATCTCTATAATCAACATCTTGTAACGGGGCGGCACCAAATCTTTTCTTGTATGCACCAGTAATTCCAATGTCGATAATGCTTTTGATTCCGAAACATATAATGCTTTCATTCCTATCGGATTCCACCTACCCCCGTGAATCTTCGGCCCTGTCCCTGATATATCATTTTGGTATTTTTCCCTTGTGATTCTATATACTAGCATGTTATGAAATTATCCCATATTCTAACCTGCCCAGTTCATTTACAACCATCTGTATGCCAAATGTTGTATCCAGCAAACTTTTAGGCTTTACATTTCCCAATCCAACGATTTCTGCATCCATCCATTTTTGGAATTTATCCCTATCTTCAAATAACTCATATCCTTTTGTATATAATTCCACGATCTGAATCAATTGGGCAGATATGTCTGTTCTTAATAAATGTTCTTTATCATACCTATTTAATTGCCTTTCTGACAATGATATGATTGTTGACAATTCCTTTATCGTCATATTGATATAATCCAATATCTTGTACAGTTGCTTCACTGTCAGCCCTTTTCGACTTAATTCAATGTAGTCAAATGTACTTGTTATCTTTATATTTCGACTATCATCACTTAATATTTTATTGACTTTTAACATAATCATGCATTTGTCTACAAATATAATGACATTTGTTGGGTTTTCATAGTTTTTTGTGGGTGCATTCAGTTCTATAGCTCCTTTGAGTCGTAGGACTATTTACCGTGCCATTAAAGATAGTAAGTATAAACAAAAAGTATTTCGGCTATTTGCTATTGTGATATTTACCACTAAGAACAAAAATTCAATCTCCAAATCTCCCTTTTTTACAAAATAATCACCAGATATAAATAGAAAGTTTGACATTCTACACACATAAGCGTATTTTTGTAGTTGATTTAAACTAAATTGGCTGAACCAATGTTTAATTGGTAAGCATGCCCTCCTGAACTAGGAGCATAATTAAAAAAATACGTTAAGAAAAAATATCAACTGACATGGCAATAACGATAACAGATGAGTGCATAAACTGCGGAGCTTGCGAGCCGGAATGCCCCAACAATGCCATTTATGAAGGTGGAGTAGAGTGGGCTATTTCAGATGGCACGGGTGTAAAAGGAAAGTACAAGCTTGAAAACGGAGACGTTGTTGATGTCGATCATCAAAATGCTCCGGTAGAAGAGGAGTTTTATTTTATCGCTCCGGATAAATGTACAGAATGTAAAGGTTTTCATGAAGAACCCCAGTGTGCTGCGGTTTGCCCTGTAGACTGTTGTGTCCCTGATCCAGAAAGGGAAGAAACAGAGGAGGAGTTACTGGCCAGAAAAGCACGGCTGCATATATAAAAAAGCATAAGACAAAGGCGAATAAAGTACATCAGGTAACTTATTCGCCTTTGAAAAATTTCTTACAAAAAAACACTGCATTCCACAAAAGAACACAGTGTACATATTTATTAAACACAAATCTATTTCTATTTTCTAGATAGCCAATTTTCTATACGTGCTTATTCCCAAACGTAAATCTTATTCCTTTTGTAATCTATAGAAATTTCTTTATTGCTCAGGAAAGGGAAACCCAGCAGGCCATCTATCTTCATATTGTACATCTTATTGAGGCGATCAATACTGGTAAAGACATAATCCATATTATCAAAATTCTCTCCTTTGATCCTTGTCTCTTTTATGGTACAATACTGCGCTTCATTCTGCTTTTTATCGGTTCCCTGAATGAACACCTCGTGCAACTCCCCAACATTATCCCGTTTGATTTTTGAAAGATACTTAATGTCTAGCAAGTTGGCTTCGGCCCCTGTGTCTAGGGCGAAACGATACTTTTTTCTACCAATTTTAGCTTCAATTACTGCAAAATGCGCTTCCATCTTAAAGGGGATAACGAACTTGGGTTTTTTCTCCTCCGAGAAATCTCGATCCTCATAGATAGAAAGTTCTTTTGTTTTATAATTGATTAAAATCTCCTTTTCTTTTAACAGATCGTACCCGATTAGGCCACCGATAGCTCGCTTTTTTACGACTTCAAGGTGACTAATATCCATTTTATAAGCCTTCGGTTTTATGGATTCTCCAGCCCATTCAAAATCAAGATCAGGAATGTTTTCGATATGTGTTTTCCCGGATAAACCGATAGCGTTAATTCTTTTGTCTTTATCCTTTTCCAAAAGCACACTGTTAACAATAAGGGATGGTGCCCCCGAATCAAGAATATATTTTGCCTTTTCTCCCTCTGATGCTGCCGCAACAAAGATTAGTCCTCCGATCAATTCAAAGGGAACGATATGATTCCTGTATCCTTTAGGTAGATGCGATTTTGTAGCCTCCGTGACAGAAAGGCTATCCGTGTGTTTGACTAAAGCCAGCTCCTGAGCATTGGCAAGAGGAACAGTTAAGCAAATAACTAGAATAGTAGTTAGTTTCCTCATTTGAATGTTTAGTTTGTAATAAGATACAGGGACAGGATTACCCAATAGTAACCTTATCAAAGCAGCTTACATCGTTGTATAGTATGTTATAGGTGGTAGGTTTGAACAAAAACAGAAGTGATTTTGCCTTACGGATAAATTTATGTTATGAAACAGAAAATTCTGAAATTCAGCCTTACTGATGACGGTATATAAATATGTCTTAAAGAATCACTAATATAATTGTATGCTTTCTATAATCGTTCCAACTTTTGCAAAAAGCCTCGGATTAGTCCAAAAAAATGTTTATACAACAAATAATATTCAAACTTTTATTCTAAACTACAATAAGATGACAAAATTTTTGTTGGGAAAATTGCAAGATCATAATATCTCTACATATTAACAAGTTTTTGTAAACTAATCCCAGATGTATATTAATCCTTTACGAACATTGATTGAAAAGAGCTTGGAACTTAAAAATGGGTAGCCTAATAGCCCGTCTAAAATATGTCGCTCATCGTTGAGATGGGAAATGTCCGTGAAAACATATTCCATATGCTCATAAATATCTCCCGCGACATCGGTTCTTGCAATGTTAGCGGACAGTACATTTTGAACAGATTTATCTGCGCCATAAAGTTCAATCTCTTCAACATCATCGGGTAGCAAATGTTCCAAGACTGTCTTCAAATCATAATTAATCAAGTTGAACTCCGCCCCAGAATCAATCCCGAAGTTGTATTTTTTACCGTCTAACTCGACCTCAATGACGGGAAAGTGATCGTACAGAAAAAAGGATATGGAATCCTTTGGCGAGATGCCCTTGTGGTAATCGGTGACCCCTTCTTTATAGATTTTAACCTTACTATTATCATAGTCAATCATCAACTCATAATCCTTAAAAGCATTGAATCCGATAAGCCCGCCAATGCGGCGTTCGGTAAGTCTTTCCAAATGGGAAATGTCTATTGCATACGTGAAAAAATGCTCCTGTTGCAAGCCCTTCCAGTTAAAAGCATCAACAAAGATACTGTTCGCATCAATAGCACCACTAACCCCAATGGCTTTTACCGCATTCGAGTTGTAGTCCGTCTCTATATCCGATGAGTTGATGATCAATACAGGCGCACCCGTATCGAAAATAAAGTCCTTTGTCTTTTTGCCGATCTCTGCCTGTACAAATATTAAACGATCAACCAACTCGAAAGAACTTTCGATCATGTCAGGCATCGTTATATTTTCAATAGCATCATTGTCCGTAGAAGTAATGTTAAAAATTTTAGCGTGTTGGGCCATGCCATAGCAATAGCATAGGCACAGGAGTGCTGTAAATAATTTTTGCATGTAAATAAGCTTAGTAAGGTTTGGTAAAAATTGCTTCGTGTTTTGGTGCGGGGGTATTTAGTACAGAGGGTATGGAAAAATATGGGGTGTAAAAAGTGAGTCGCTAAAGTTGCTTATTTAACAGATGGAGGGAAGTCTACAGATAAGATACATCAAAATGAAAGAAAAGACAATACCGAAATTAGGGTATAAAAATTATGGAACTAAAATGGAAACAGGAATGTTGAGGAACTTAATCATGCAAGAAACTAGCTAAGAATGGATTATAAATCAGAAAAAAACAAGCATTAAAAACATAGAGCCGCGATGCATCGCGGCTCTATGTTTTTTTCAAAATTAATTTTCTAATTACCGCTTAACAATCTTCCTCGTAAAAACCTGTTCCCCATTGTGAATGGCGATAAAATAAAAACCGGGTTCCAGATCATGAGTCGGAAGGCCTTTGCGGACATTGCCATTTTGGGTATTCAAGGATTCTGAGTAAACCCGGTGCCCAGTAGCATCATACATTGCGATATCTAGATCTTTTTGAGGAGGCCCTACAAATTCCAGATTTAAAATGTCATCCACCGGGTTAGGGTAGAAGTCAAACTTCAAGACATGTTGCAATTCGTGTGTAGAAAGCAAGTCTCCATAATCGCCAGAAAATTCTATGGTGCAATCTTCGAAGACTTTAAACTTCCAGTAATGAAAGTAATTGCAAGTTGAGTTTTCACAATCTCCCCAGCCATATTTAAAAAGAAATTCTTTATGGGTATCGAATTCCGTGTACACAATATCTTTTGAATAATCTTCGGAGGGGCGCACATTATGCACGGCACTAACCACGCCACCAACATTACAAATTTGTGTAAAGAAAGCAGGCAAATTCAAATTAAAAGCAGAAATCATGGAAACGACAAGGTAGTGGTTCCCCTCAATAGCTTCTGCTAGGACATAAGGCTTTTGCAAAAAACTTAACTGATACTCCTCAATCAACTGATCCATGAATTCATGTCCCGTATATAACTCAAAATTCAGCCATTGTTGCGCCCATTGGTGTGAAGTATCTACATATACCGAAAACCCTCGCATATACGGCTCGCCTTCTGCATGAATGCCATAAAGATCAACAATATCCCTACGGGCTGGCATTTCTAATGCATTGTAGATGGTGGCCAATGCTTTTAAGAAAGGTTCACTTTCTGGAGGTGGAATTAAAATGCTACTGGTATCACTTGTTCCTTTAGCATAGATTTCCCGAAGTGCGAGCTTATCTGCATCTCCACCAAAGTAATCCATCCCCTCATCTGTCACTGTACAATCCGACTGGAAAACCTGAGCATAAGAGCAGTTAACAGCAATTCCAATAAACCAAATTAAAAACAGGATATAGTTGCGTTTGTTCATAAGTGAAATTTATCTACCAAACAAATACCAGTTCACAGAAACCTCAAAGTTGTTGTTCAAATTACTCCCATCTGTTACCCGTAAACGATCTTCATTGATAATATCTCCGATGGCAAAATTATAATTCAGGTTCAAACCCATATTTTTATACGGGCGTATCGTTAGACCCGTAATAATGGAAGTATTGATTTTTCTTGCTTCTTCTTTTAGTAAAGTGTTTACAAAGTCGTTTTCTTGATTCGCGTTACTCGACAAAACCGTTCCATTAATTTTTCCTAACCTTGCAAATCTTGCTCCCAGATTAACACTCCAAAAACGAGAAGGATACAGGGAAACGACGACGGGCAGGCTGATATACTGAATTTTATCCAGCCGATAATATTTTGTTTTCAGAATCAGGTTTTCCGTGTTGTTATTCGGATCAAAATAAGCGGAGTTGTTATTAAAAGGATCGCTGTGTTCTATCGCATAGGCCGGCTCACCAAAGGAAGAGGCCGCCAAATCGTCTACATCCTCTGAATAAGCATAAGCAACATCTTTTTGATACTGCTCAACGTTCAAGCCCGTGCGTAGCTCCATCCTTGACCCTAATTTATAGGCAATGCCTAAGCCAACTTTCCACGAATTAAAATTGTTTAGATTGGTGCCGAACAATCCCATTTCCAAACCGATTTTATCTGGGATCAAGTGCTGGAATAGAGGCGGCTTTTCTGGTGTCGTATACATCGCTATTTTTTCTTCCCTATCAAAGGGTAGATTGGCTTCTAGTATTGGAATCTTTGCTACGATACCAAGAATGGGTTCTGCATCTACAAGACTTTCGTCTCCCGTAATTGCCTGGTCAGGAGATGATGCATCTGCTGTCGTATTAGGAAACTGTGTATTATTTTTATGACTTGAGGATGTGGCAAATGTTGTATGCTTTGCCGCTTCGAGCGCTAAAGAAGTCGAAGGTTTATGCTCCAAATGAAGTTTACCCTTCGGAGTGGATTCATTTGTGCTATGCAATCTATTTTCTTCTAAAAGTACTTCGGCTTTCCTAGCAACATTTCCAGCAGGCTTGTCTGTTATCTGTTTATTATCTGTTTGTATAATAGGCGTTTTACTTTCTGATTTTTTCGTCGTAATACTTTGCTCGATCGTTGATAACGGTCTGAGGAAATTCTTTTCTGTAATATCCTCGGCCAGCACGCTATCATTTATATTGGTATTATTAGTATCGTAAAGATAATGCCAAGCAACACCAGTAGAAAGGCCGATAAGTAACAGTAGCAACACCAGTTGCCGCTTATGGAATCGAGGTTCCTCAATAACATTGCTGGCTGGCAATGCTGCGTCCAGCATGATTTTCATATCATCCCATGCTGCATCCACCAATTGAGGATCAAAGTCGTTATCCATATAACCTTCCTTACCTTGCATAAA
>JAHDGC010000242.1 GCA_020627865.1 Saprospiraceae bacterium
TACCTATTGGTTTAGTCGTCACGACAAACTAACATACGCCGCAATAGAAAAGCATGTCAGTTCAATTACTGGCGTGCTTTTTATTATTCCAAACACAGCGGAAAGCAAACGATGGATCATTTGAAAGACAAATTCCATGTTTGAAATTATTTGGATATTTATAAATTTTGTAGAAAAAATATGAGGAAAAGATTAGAATAGCCCCTGCTGAATGGCGAAGAACTTCACTTGTTCTATAGATTTGAGACTGAGTTTTTTCATCAGCATAAGAATATCATCACTAATTGTTGTTGTTTCAGTATTAAACTTTCTGGCAATTTTCTTAATATCATATCCTCTTGTAAGTAGCGTTAGTATATCTCTTTCTCTAAAACTCAACAGCACCCCCCGAACAAAATCATCATCATCGGGAACCTTCATTTTATTTGTCCCCGTCTGGGTTGCTTCACTTACATACTTATGTCCATTTTTAATCGTATCAATTGCAGTATATATCTGAGATAAGTCCGTTTCTTTCCACAAGAAACCCTGTAGCCCTAACTCTATTGTACTATTGACCAATTCAGGAAAATTATATTGTGAGAGTGCAATCGTGATGGTTTTATCAAACAGTACACACAACTCTCTAATCAATTTGTAAAGATCATATTTGGGCATTGCTGGTTCAAACAATAAAGCATCCGGTTGAAGTCGACTTAATGCAGGATAAATACTTAGCGGATCATTAATTACACCCACAATATCAATTCTATCATCTGAGGAAAGATAACCACTAAGTTTCTCCAAAAATAATTTATCAGGATCTGCTATTAATATTTTGTACTTATTTGTTTCCATTAAACCAGCTCAGAGTTACAAACTTCTGATTTTAATAAAAAATAACGCAACCTATAATCTCCACAACTCACATAGACAATATATATCCTATTGAGCATCAATAACAATTGGATACCAATGCATTGTTTATAAAAAGTATCCCAGTTACTCAAATGCGATGAATAAAAGCTATCTGAACATGGGTTAGCTGATGATTTGACTACAAATTAATAAAAATAAAGTGATAATTAAAATCTATCCATAAACATTAACAATTAACCAGATAGATTTTTAATTATCCTTTTCACTATCATGCCAACACCTATTCAAGCTTTATAATATGCCTAAGTTCAACAACCCAACGACTATATCTGCGAAAAAATCGATAAATATGCTACTGTGCATAACAAATTATCATAAAAGCTTCAAATTCAAGGCCAATTATAATATTTCAGTAATTTCTGAATTTTTTATGGAACATAAATAAGTTTGTCTTATAAGCAAGCGGGCATCAAATTAACACAATAATATGAATTTCAAACATTTATACATAACGATTGCAAAATCCACAATATAACTACATCTATCTACAATTTCTATTATATACGGCTGGCCACCGCTATTCATCAAAAGTATGCAATTTCAACGTTTCTATAATCTGGATCAATTTCTCTGCATACTCAGGATCTGTTGCATAGCCTGCCTTTTTCAGGCCTCTTGCCCAAGATTTATAATCCTTTCTGTCCAATTGGTATAAGTCACGATACCTTTCTTTCTGTAAGACCTTACTGTGCGCCCGAAAACTTTCCCATGCATTTTCATAATGGCGGAAAAAATCTTTATGGCTATCATCACTAAAATTAGCGCAATGCCCCTTTTTACAGTTTTTGGAAAAACACTTTATACCAAAATGATTCTTACATTTCTTAGTCAATTTGCTTTGTCCGGCGTCACTTTCGAGTAACCCCTGTGCCAGCTTAATACTAGCCGGAATACCATATTTTTTCATCTCAGATTTGGCAACGGACTCAAATCGCTTGACATAATCCACACATATCCCTATTTTTTCTTCCACCACAGCTCGTTCTACTCCATATTTTTGGACATATTCTGGATGGAGAACAAAGCTCAGGTTTCTGAAATTCTTACCCACAGAAGACTTTGAAGTCTTTGCCCTACCTGAGCCTTCGAAGAAATTATATATAGAAAGAATACTACTCATTGAGAATTGGTCATGTTTCACCTCTTTGTGTACGCTCTCTGTTTCCACAGCAGTTACCGCCTTGAATGATTCTGCTGGTTGGACATTAACTGGAGTAACATGGCCAGTATTTTTCTCCGTTTTTACACTTTCGCTTGTCGAGCCAATGGAAAAATGGAAGTTAATATCTTTCTCTACGATCAGGTAAAATAAAAAGAGGAGCATAAATCCTTTTAACCAGAAATCTCGAAAAAATTGGCGAGCTTTGTTTAGGGTATACCCTTCCCTGCTTAGTACTTTGCTAAGTTTGTAATAAATCATGTCTGTGTATTTTGGTTGATTTTGTTTCCAATACAAACATACAACTTTTTGTATTTAAAATCAAGGTAAAAACAAACATTTAGTTTTAAAAAATACTGAAACAGCATTTTATCGAACAAAAAAGCACAAAATTCTTACAATCAACTCATTAAAATATTTATAAAATCAAATTGCTTGAATGTATACTTTTATTGAAATATATTGCACTGCGAAAGCAAGCTTGTCACCAAGAGGCTTTTTCAAAATTTCTGACAAAATGGAAAATCATTATTTTTTTCAATGAGCATGTTACTTAGTGTGATTTTTACACTACCTTTGGGATGTGAAACTCAAATTTATAAAAATAAAATCGACATCACCCTAAAGAAAGAAATATCGTATCATTATAAAAAACCAATAATCACAGAAACGTTGTATGCATACAACACGCCCAAAAACCATTAAGAAAAAACGATCAAGATAAATTTTCAAACAATACTAAATCGTGAAGAATGATCATCATTGTAGATAGCGGCTCCACTAAGGCAGATTGGTTAATTTATGAAAATGCCGATAAAAAAAAAGCTATTACATACTAAAGGGTTTAACCCCTTCTTTTATGAACCCGCGGAGATAGCGGCAGAACTCCAACAAGTCTTTGCAGATAAGATGGCGGTGTCTGAAGTTGAAGCTGTTTATTATTATGGAGCCGGATGCTCGGATACGATGCGTTGTGAAATGATGGCACAGGGGTTACACCCTGTTTTTCCACACTCAAAAATAGAAGTTTCCCATGATTTAGAGGGGTCAGCTCGGGCAACCTGTGGTAATGATCCGGGCATAGCCTGTATCATTGGCACTGGGTCAAATTCTTGTTATTATGATGGTACGAAAATCATTGATCATGTTCCTAATTTGGGTTTTTTAATGGGAGATGAAGGAAGCGGTTCTCATTTAAGTAAAAAGTTACTCCGTTGCTACTTTTATAGGGAAATGTCCCAAGATTTAGCGGAAAAATTCAGGGCACGTTTTAATATTGAAGAAAGAGCCTTTCTAAATAAAGTATATAGCCATCATGCCCCGAATACGTACCTAGCAAGTTTCGCTATTTTTCTTTCCGAAAATAAAACACACCCGTTGATACAGGAGATTATCAAAAGTTCTATAGGAGAGTTTCTGGATAGGCACCCTTGCAAATATCCGGGGTACCAGAAATTGCCCATTCACTTTGTGGGTTCTATAGCCTTTCATTTTAAAGATATACTCAAGGAATCGATGGAAGAAAGAAACCTGATTTTAGGAAAACTCATTCAGAAACCCATCGAACCTCTATTGGAATATCATCTTAACCAAATTGAGAAAAACCGAAAAGCTGATATACATGAGCAAGAACATTAAAAGAATAGCCGTTTTCACTTCGGGTGGAGATGCCCCAGGAATGAATGCAGCCATCAGGGCTGTTGTCCGGACAGCAACCTATCACAACTTGCATATCTACGGTATTTACAGGGGATATGAAGGCATGATTGCAGGAGACATTAGACGGCTTGAAACCAATACTGTTGGCAATATTATCCACCGAGGGGGCACCATTCTGAAAACCTCCAGAAGCAAGGATTTCCTTAAAAAATCTGGGCGCAAGATTGCCTATGAATCCTTATTGGCACATGATATTGATGCCTGCATTGTCATCGGTGGCAATGGTAGTTTTACAGGTGCGCACGTCTTTTCCAAAGAATATAACATCCCCTTTATCGGCATTCCCGGGACAATTGATAATGATCTTTATGGGACAGATTTCACCATTGGTTTCGATACAGCGGTCAACACTGCCATTGAAGCCGTAGATCGAATCAGGGATACCGCAGATTCCCATAATCGGCTTTTTTTCGTTGAAGTTATGGGCAGGCATGCCGGATTCATAGCGCTGAATACCGGTATTGGAGGCGGAGCTGGTAGCATTATTATTCCGGAAAAAACGACTAATATAGAAGACCTGAAACGATTGCTAAAGAAATCGGCCAAGCGGAAAAAGCTATTTTCTGTGGTCATTGTTGCAGAGGGGAACAAGCTTGGCAATGCTGCTGAAATTGCGGAAATAGTCGGCAAAGAGTTGGATTATGAAACCAAAGTCACGATCATAGGCCACCTGCAGCGAGGCGGTTCGCCGTCGGGAGCGGATCGGGTATTGGCTAGCCGCTTGGGCTATGCGGCCGTAGATTCCTTATTAAAAGGACATCAAAACATGATGGTCGGTGTTCTGAATAATCAGATTGTTCTTACGAGCTTGAAGGACGCGATCAAACGAACGAAGAAGGTAAAAAATGGTTTGTTGGAGATGGCGGAGATTTTGGCGTTGTAGGAGAATAGAGATCGCTTTGCTGTTAGAAGTTAGACCATTCGCTTCGCTCATTGTCAGAGGTCAGACTCGGTCAGGGTTGAAGCTTGGGAATTGGGGAATTTCTTAGGGTGAGATGGGTTGGTGAGGAGTGGTTGAGCATAGAGGATTAAGAGTAGAAATGCTCTAAAATCAGTTTTTTTGTTAAAAAAGCCTTAAAGAAGTCTTAAAAATCAAATTTAGTGTTCCTTTTGAGTGATTTTTGCATCTAAATAAGTGGTTACATTCATGAATATTATGCTGAAGAGAGTTCCATCCAATATTACCGGGCAAGCATAAATGACATGATCTTTATTCTTTAATTAAAATAAAACCGCTTATGAAAAACTCGATTACACTGATATTAATGTTGGTGCTTTTTGTTGCCAGTATTGCTACAGCACAGAAAGAAATGAACTTCCGAACAAATAAAGGTGAAAAAATCACTATTGAAACAGGCAAGATTGCATTTGCAGATTGGGCTTGGTTTGAGGCGCAAGGTACACCTGCCCTTAAGAGAGGGCATCAACGCAGGTCACCGCTTTCTGTGCTTGGTGCTCCAAATTATAGTAACAGAGCAAATATTTCTCAGAATGTATGCTCTATTGGATGCGGTGGTGCTTTAATTTTACAATTCAAGGATAATGCGCTCATTGATGGGCCAGGTGAAGATCTTGTCATTTTTGAAGCCGGTGCCATAATGGAAAAAACCAGTGTTTCTATCTCAAAAGATGGTAAAAAGTGGACTGATGTCGGCGTGGTGGAAGGTTTTACCAATGCTGTTGATATTGCCCCATATGCGGAAGAAGGTACTCGCTACCACTTTATAAAACTGGTTGATCTATATTCTCTTTGTGAAGATAAATACTACGACGGTGCGGACATTGATGCCGTTGCAGCTATTCACTCAGCGGAGAGCGTTGCTAATCAAACTATCGCAGCGAATCAAGTTTCTGACCGAGACAATGTTCAAACCGGAGCTTCCAGTAATAATCAACTTACGATATTCCCTAACCCAACAGATTATGAGGTAAATATGAAATTTTACTTGAGCAAGAACGATCAGGTAACTTTTACGGTTTTCGACCAAATGGGAAAAGTTGTAAAAACACTTGCGAATAAGCAACATTACGCGGCAGGTACGCATCAAATTGCCGCTACGCTTGATGGCTTTCCAGCAGGTACTTATTATATTTTAATGAAGACCAGCGAAAGTTCTGAAATGAAGAAGTTGATCAAACAACAATAGACAACATTATCACTCGGAAATACAGTCTAACCCAAACATTTAAACACTAACACATAAACACTTAAACAAAAGCTTCTTCAGGAATCTGAAGGGGCTTTTTTGTTTTCAAGGTTATAATTCGCGGGTTTATAGCTTCGTTGTGTTTCTAAAAAATTTAGAAATTCAGGCTTAGCTTTTTCAAAAGAATCCAAGCCTAGATTATTATAAATCCCGTTTAAGACCTCCATAGGATTGGCCACCAAGTCTTCATATTTTATTTCTACTAAATTTCCAGGTTTAATCGCATCCTTATCCGCCTCATATTTGGCCAATAAAGCGTCATACAATTCGGGCACAATTGCTCTAAAAGTATTGACATCATAACTTTGCAATGCCGTTACCTCTAGCGTTTTCTCATGCAACCTAAAACTGGATTGCTCCACCTCTTCACGGTTTCTAGTGGTATAAATAAATTTTGCATCTGGGAACAATTCTAACAATAATTTTATACGCCCTGTATTCGCGGGGTTCTTCAATACTAATTGGCGCCCGTTATTGACCAAAGTTGCCTTTTTCAACAAAAACATAAAATCCTTTTTAAAACCTGCGATTTCTTTTTCCGAAACATTTTCCAACAAGCACCACTTGAATAAATAATCTTTTGCCCGCTGGGGAAAACTCCAACAGTGGTAAGCTGCTCGATGGGTAATCCCACAAAGTGCGAGTTCATCCTCCTGTGGCCCCTTTATCCGCAATTCAACCTTATCCATTGGCCGATACTTTGGCATGTTGAGTTTAAAAAATAATCGGACGATAGGCCGGAAAAGGAACATCAGATTCGGCAACATGGCATATTCATTACTCAAACAACCAAATCTTTTGTCATGGCTCATCAGATTGTGTAAAAAAGTTGTTCCCGTCCGCCAATGACCAATGATAAAAACTGGGCTTTTTGAAATCGGGGTATTTTTTATTTTTCTGTGATAAAGCACATACTCTGGCAATGCCGCAATGCTTCCCAAAATCAGGATGCATAAAGTATAGAGAAACCTTAGCCAATACCCGAAAGAAATACGAAAATTATTCTGCCAAAGTAATTTCGTAAAATTCAAGAGATGGGTTCCTGCTAGCATCTGTTTATTCAAAGAGCGGTTTTTCTTGCTTGTGTTCGCCATAGTAAGTAAAAGTAAAAAGGTAAGGGACAAAAGTAAAACAAAAAGCGCATAAGCAAAAAAGAGCTTGCCATTTTTCATGACAAGCCCCGATATATAGTGGATAGAATCCGGATTGATTTCTATAATCCAACCATTACTCTCCTGCGCTCTACGGTAGGCATCATAACCGTTTCTGTACCATCAAGGGAAGTATTTGTTAACCGATTTTTAACATCCTTCATAGTGGTAATACAGTTAGTTAGAACAGTCATACGGTTCACCTCATCCTTAGACTTATTGGAGATGCAGTTAATCATGTCCATTTCCATCTCAAGAGCAGAGACCACCTGATCGACTTGTTCACAAACATTGACGCATTCTGTGACTGTTGTATCCGTCGCCCAAGAAGTTGAACAAGGACAGCAGTCGAAGTTTGTTTCATTAATTTGACTTACGTACATGGATACTTGAGGATCTTTTGCGCAAACCTCCTTGATTACCTGCATCATAGTTTTTCCACAAGCATAAGGAACAGTATTGGGATAATCCGAAACCAAAGTGCCATTTGTAGTACAGCAGAACCCTTTGCAAACACACCACTCGTGCATAATGCAAGCCGCCACATGAACAGGGGTATACCAATCTTGATTCAGCATATTTGTATTGATACAAACCGTAGTCATTGGCGTGTTGGTACAACAATAAACGTATTCATTTTTATTACAACAAGGCACGATATTACAAACCATCGTTGAATCTCCGGTAGCCATCATCATCGTATCATTCATCATTTTGCCTGTAGTGTTACAAATGGTTTCAAACACTTGCATGTTGGACATTCCTTTTGACATCAAAAATCTGTTGAAAGCATTGCCACTCTCTGAAGTCCAGACAAAATTGCAAACCTTTTCTTTAAAGCGGGCATCTTCTACAGCCTTCTGAAAAAGTGCCAAACCTTCCTTTACTTTAGTCTCCTGTGCCGCAGTAAAATTACGGAAACGGCTTGCTGTGATGTTGAATGTTACATTCTTCATAAGATAAACAAAGTTTAGTTGAACCGAAGTCGTTCAGTTCAAGATGAAATAAATAGATTTATGAATAAAATATTATATTTATGCCATAGGGTACCCAATCAGCGAAAGCAACTTCACCAACTATTTAGTAGCGATAATGATATAAAAGGGGCGTTTAAGCATGCATCAGGCTATGCATACATCGTGTTGGGTTCTCTTTGATCTGCATGTACAACTTTCGCGGTGATCAACCCCTGTTTTAATCTTTTCACATGGTTGATACTCTCTTGCATATGGTGGATGGATTGCTTGTTGTATTTACCAAAACACATATCCTTGTGTTCTGCATGTTGGGTTGTGGAATTGAGCTTGGAAAGAAGCCCTAACAATTTGTTGAAATCTGAGGAATTCATAATTCAGGTATTTTAATTTGGTATAAAAATTTCCGAGGTTCAGTTGCTGTTACAATATATTTTCTTTATCATAAAAAAACCGAACTACGAAACGTTTCCTGTGACTCAAGAATATCAGACATTGTCTTTTACAATATCTATATCTTGTTGAACTACGTTGTGTCTTATTTCCTCAAATTATGTTTCACGTGTGAATTTTAGCCTCGAAAAAGTATATGAACCCAAATTCAGTATGCCAATAAAAATGACTTTCAATATACTTCCCCTGACCCATTACCAAAAATACAAATATCTTGCCAATAAATAATTTTATTTTTAATATATTTTATTAAAAATTTTATTTGCACAATAATGTACCGGAGTTATAGCAAAAACGCAACTAATGTTTCCCGAGTGTGGCACACCATTTTTACAAGATTCTCTTATAGAAAGAACTGGTTTTCAATATAAAAAGTTTTTGTATTGTTCCCATACACGCTTACAATACAGAAAAACAACGTCACAGATTTACAGGGCAAAATTTGTAAAGCAAATGTAGTGTTTTCTTGACAAGTGTAGCCCCACAATGTATTAACAATGAACCGCAATGCATTGCGACTCTACTGTTATACTAATTTTCTTTCCATCACGGGTACGTTCTTCATGACCATCTGAATCGTATCTGATATTCGTTCTTCAAAAAGCACAATTCTTGCTTTACGCAAAGGCTTCAATACTTCTTCGTTAAAATGTCGAACCGTGATT
>JAHDGC010000243.1 GCA_020627865.1 Saprospiraceae bacterium
AACAAGATTAGCAAATGAATGTTATTTCTATTGCAAGGTGTTTGTTTTTGGTGTGGTTCTGGTAGGTATCTACAATTTTACCCTGTGATACCTCCTGTATTAGAATAAATTAATCTATAATTAATAGCAGAACAAATACTTGCGTTTAACTTATTTTTGTTAAATACTATTTTTAAAATTTTTATTGAAACATGGCTAATACCTCAGATATTAAAAACGGACTTTGCATCAATTATAATCATGATGTATATAAGGTTATAGAGTTTTTGCATGTGAAGCCTGGGAAAGGGCCTGCTTTTGTGAGAACAAAGATGAAAAGCCTGACCAATGGTAAGATCATAGACAATACCTTTCCGGCAGGGCATAAAATTGACGTGGTACGGGTAGAAAGACGCAAATTCCAGTTTTTGTACAAAGATGATATGGGCTATCATTTTATGAATAATGAAACCTACGATCAAACCATGATTGATGAGAAATTGTTGGAAAATCCAGGTTTGATCAAGGAAGGGGCAAACGTTGATATCTTATACGATTCTACAAAAGACCTCCCGTTGTCTGCTGAATTGCCACAATATGTTGAGTTAGAAATTACTTATACCGAGCCTGGCCTTAAAGGTGATACTGCGACGAACGCCCAAAAACCTGCAACGGTGGAGACGGGTGCCGAAATAAGAGTACCTTTGTTTATAAATGAAGGAGATACTGTAAAAGTTGATACGAGAACAGGGGCTTACGTGGAAAGAGTTAAGAAGTGATTACCTGCCTGCTTGCCGCACGACAGGCAGGGTTTGCGCATTCTCGACTGTTGATCGCTTAATTTATATGTGGTTTATGATCGTACAATTGTATCTTAATGTGTTGCTTTTCGGCATATTGAGTGACCAACAACCAATGACTACTTACATGTCCACCTATTTTGAGAAAAACTAAATATTGCAATCAAATGGATTTTAAAGAAATTCAAGATTTAATAAAGCTGATTAATAAATCGAACCTTACAGAATTTAAGATGAAAAAGGGCGATTTCCAGCTATCTATCCGTACCAAAAAGTATGGGAAATGGGCGCAACAATCAGCTCCCCAACAGCAGATTCTTCCCATCTCTGCTCCTGTACAGACTGTTGTACCGCAGGCTCCGGCAGCACCGGTAGCCAATTCCGGTGCCACTCCTGGCGCATCTGCCGATGCCCAATCTACAGAATCTGCTAAGGATAAAGAGCCGGACAAGGCATATCTCGAAATCCGGTCTCCTATGGTGGGTACATTCTACCGTAGCCCTAAAGAAGATCAGCCGGCATATGTAGAACCGGGTGATACTATTAATATTGGTGATACGGTTTGCATTGTAGAAGCGATGAAGCTTTTCAACGAGATTGAGTCTGAGGTATCAGGCAAAATTGTTAAGGTCATCGCTGAAAATGCATCTCCTGTAGAATACGATCAGGTCTTGTTTCTTGTAGAACCCCTCTAGCCCCTAAAGCATGAAGAAAAAGGATACCTTTAATAAAATTCTCATCGCCAACAGAGGAGAGATCGCTCTCCGTATCATCAGAACCTGTAAGGAAATGGGGATCAAAACTGTTGCCGTTTATTCTACGGCAGATATTGACAGTTTGCACGTGCGCTTTGCTGACGAGGCCGTTTGTATTGGCCCAGCTTCTTCGGCGGAGTCTTATCTGAATATATCCAGAATTATGGCTGCCGTCGAAATTACCAATGCTGATGCAGTGCATCCTGGCTATGGTTTCCTATCCGAAAATGCGCAGTTTGCCGAAGTTTGTACAGAGTATGGCATTAAGTTTATCGGCCCGACAGCGGATCAAATCCGGAAAATGGGGGATAAAATTACGGCCAAAGAAACCATGATTAAGGCTGATGTCCCCGTTGTACCGGGTTCAGAAGGGCTGGTTAAGGATGTGAAGCAAGGGATTAAGCTTGCCGAAGAAATTGGCTACCCTGTCATCATTAAAGCTACAGCCGGTGGCGGTGGTCGGGGAATGCGGATCATCTGGGAAGAAGAAGAGTTTGAATCCAACTGGAATATGGCTCGCAACGAGGCGGCTACAGCCTTTGGTAATGACGGGATATATATCGAAAAATTTATTGAGGAACCTCGCCATATTGAAATTCAGATTGCCGGGGATCAATATGGAACCGTTATCCACCTTTCCGAAAGGGATTGCTCCATCCAAAGACGGCATCAAAAACTGGTTGAGGAAGCACCATCTCCTTTTCTAACCAAGGCCTTACGGAAGAAAATGGGGGATGCGGCTATCGCTGCTGGAAAAGCCATCAATTATGAAGGGGTAGGTACCGTCGAGTTTCTCGTTGACAAATACAAGAATTTTTATTTCATGGAAATGAACACCCGTATTCAGGTAGAGCATACTGTTACGGAAGAAGTCATTGATCATGATTTGATTAAAGAACAAATAAAAATTGCTGGGGGAGAAAAAATCTCTGGTAAAAACTATTTCCCTACCATGCACGCTATGGAATGTCGGATTAATGCCGAAGATCCTTATCATAATTTCCGACCGACTCCAGGGCCAATCACATCTTTTCACAGTCCCAAGGGGCATGGTGTTCGGGTCGATACCCATGTTTATGCAAGCTATGTCGTACCGCCTTATTACGATTCCATGATTGCTAAGCTTATCGTTAGGGCACAAACTCGTTCAGAATGTATTACCAAAATGTCAAGGGCATTGGATGAGTTTATCGTCGAGGGCATAAAAACTACGATTCCTTTTCATAAACAGTTGATGAAGGACGAGTCTTTCCGTAAAGGAGATTTCCATACGGGCTTTATCAATGATTTTGTGTTGAAGCCTGAATAGATTGATCGGTACATGATTAAGTAATGGGCTATTCTCAAAGAGCAAAAAAACAAGTTTTCATCTATTCCGAGCATTTCTAAAAATAATAACTTATCTTGTGGCTGGCCGCTATGAAACTAAGGAATACAGTGTATTGGTTTTTATTTATAATAAAATAAGCATCCACCTAACCAAGTGCAGTCAAGCTGCGTTTTATAGTTGTATGGATTTATCCCAAATCTGGTTCGATACTTGTGCTAGCTTTCAAATATAGTTTAACATGAAGCATTCTTTACCAATTTTATTCCTGATTTGTGCCTTAAGTTATACCGTTTCGGCGCAGATTACTGTTACCAATGCCACTTTCCCCGTAGCATACGATACCTTATTGACGAAAACAGACAATTTGCCCAATGTAATCCTAATGTCTCCAGGGGCAGACTTGGTTTGGGATTATTCCAATCTTGATGGCTTGATTTCTACACAACAAATATTCCTTCCGGCTTCCGAAGCGGAGAATGCAGACGCTTTTTCCAGCGCAGAATTATTTGAAAATGGAGATGCGGGAGAAACTTTTGTCAATATTACAGAAAATACTTTTGAATATCTCGGATTCGCTGGAGCTGATCCTGCGGGGCTTGGCCTAGATGTTATTACACAGTTCTCGCCTCCGATTGTAGAAAGAAGGGCACCGCTAAATTATGAGGATGAAAATACGGATGCTGGAAATATTCTCTTTTCTTTTGCTTTTGATGATCTACCTCCCTTTTTGACAGATAGCCTGGATTTGCCAATTACACCGGATTCTATTCGCATCAAGGTAGAGGTTTCCAGAACGTCCAATGTGGATGCTTGGGGCACGATGACCATCCCAGAGGGTACGTATGAGGTGTTGCGCGAGCGTCGTTTTGAGGAAAATGATACGCGCCTAGAGGCTAAGGTCGGCTTTTTTCCTTGGGCAGATGTAACTGATTTGTTAGGTGATCTTGGTGGGTTTGGCTTTTTCGGTGTAGATACAACCATTACCTATCGTTTCCTCAGTAATATTTCCAAGGAACCCATTGCAATAGCAACGGTTGATAATAATGACGAAAATATTGTTACGGCAGTGCAATACAAATCTAGTGATATCACGTTGAGTAGTGCAACGGTTAGGGATTCTGGCAAGCCTGGCGTTTTTGCGTATCCAAATCCAGCGATAGATTTTGTCCGGTTTGAGTTTAGTAATCTGATAGTAGGCAATTATAAACTAAAAATATTCAATATCCTCGGTTCTGAAGTTTGGAGCGATAGTTTTTATATTCGGAATAACAGAACCATGAAGTTCGATCTATCAGAGCTTGATAAAGGAACTTATTTGTATAGCCTCGTCAATGATGCTGGTAAAACGATTGCCACCAAAAGATTGATGATTCTTAAACCGTAGTTCCATAGGATTTTTTTCTTAAAAAAATATTAACCTGATCTTCCAAAGGTTAAACAAGGTTAAAAAAAGCCACTTTCTCGCCAGAAAGTGGCTTTTTTACATTAGACAAAGCAACTCGACATCGGCAAAAATGTCCTTATAATCAGAATCCTTTAATCACTATTTTTATGCGAATCGCAGTCTAACAATTAGCGAAGCGAATGGCCTATCAGCGCAGCGGTCTAATATCTAAAAATGAGCGCTAGCGAATGATCTAAAACCTGCCTGTCGTGCTGGCAAGCAGGCAGGTCTAACAGCGAAGCGATCTAAAATCTAAAATCTAACTTATGAAAAATTTATGTTTAATCTTCACATGCCTCTTTTTATCGTTTAGCACTTTTGCCCAAAAAGATGAAACCCTCTTCGGAAAAAGTGGCTTAAGGCTTACCGGAATCTGGGGTGGCCCCGTCATGAATTTTAGCTATTTCGACAAAGACTTCACCCCAGTTACAGGAGGGTATTTTGGTTTAGAATTCAATAAAAATGTATTCCTCGGCTATGGTAGATATGAAATGGTAGATGCAGCTAATTTCAAAATTGACGGCCTGACCAATCCCAATTTCCGACTTTCTTATCAAGGCGGTATCCTCGGGTATGCGCCTTTAGCCCATAAAATTGTTCACCCACAATTTCGCGTACTGGTCGGTTCTGGAAAGGCGCGTCTAGTAGGAGAAAGCAACGATTATCTTTTTGTCGTACAACCGTCTGCTGGCTTAGAAGTCAATATTTTCCGCTGGTTCAGAATTGGTATGGAAGGTGGATACCGCTTTATTTCTGATAGCGATATCGAAGGACTTTCTAACGAGCAGCTTTCCGGTTACTTTGGAGAGGTGAAATTTAAGTTCGGGTTATCGTGGGGAAAGAAACGTCGGAATAAAAATAAAGATAAAGAACGGCATTTCCATTTTGAAGAAGAATTATAACCACAACTGTATAAAAAATAATTCACCACAGATGATACGGATGGCCACAGATTCTTGCACAGATTTTTACGCATTAGGGTTAATCTGTCCGTAAATTTGTGTTAATCTTATAAATCTGTGGTGTAATCCAGAGATTTATAAAAATCGTCCGCGATTTTTGAGCAGATTTTATTCTTGGTTTTAATGCGATAGCAATAAGAATTATAGCTTTATTTGCACACTTTACCCCATGATTTTTTATTTTTGTCAAATATTTTATAACCAACAACATTTTCTAATCATGGGAAAAGGTGATCGTAAATCGAAAAGAGGCAAAATCTGGCGAAATTCATATGGTAAAACCAGAATGAGAGCAAAATCAACTTATGTTGCTCCCGCAAATGCAGCTGCTAAACCGGAAGTCAAGCCGGAGGTTAAACCAGAATCAGCAGAAACAACTCCTCCTGCAGCAGAGTAATTGCCTGAAAAATAAAAAAGGGATAAGGATCTACGGATACTTGTCCCCTTTTTTTGCTATCCTAAACAATATCACAAAACAAGCAAACCATGATACACAAAAACTTCATTTTCCTCTTATTCATTCTATTCACCCAATGTAATATCCCTCAAAATGCAAGTACGGGAAGGTCTGCATCTATGTCGCGTAATGCTAAACAGGAAATAGATCCCCAAACCGGAAAATGTTATGCCAAATGCCTGATGGGAGATGTTTATAAAACAGATACTACCAAATATCTGGTGTATACCGGAGATGCCGCTACAGAAAATGTCGATTTAGAAACGCTAGAAATGGAAGTAAAACCGGCAACTACAAAATGGGTCAAGAAAAAAGCGGATAAAAACTGTCTCTCTTCTGATCCGGAGGATTGTATGGTCTGGTGTTTAGTAGAAGTTCCGGCAGAAAAACAGACATTGAAAGTTGTAAAAGATACGACACAGACTAAAAATTATAAAACGGAATTTATCTATAAAAAACGACTGGTCAAAAAAGGAGGTTTTACAGAAAAAAGAGAAGTGATTTGTAGGGATAATGTTACGCCAGAGCTGGTATATCAGCTTCAAGAAGCATTACGAGATCAAAATTACTTTTTTAGTAAAAACGCTGATAAGTTAAATTCCAGAACAAAGGCCGCGTTATCCAAATTTCAACGGGAAAATAATTTGCCTGTCGGCCAATTGGATTTAGAAACCCTAGAAGCATTAAATATTAATCCTACAGATTACGACTCACAAACCACTAATCCGCCAGTTACAAATCACTAACCTACAAACCATAATATTCATGAAAAAATTCTTAACCCTCATCCTTTTCACAATATCCCAAATTGCCATGGCTCAAAATCCAATGTTCGACATTTGCCCTTTAAAGGTAGGATCAGCCATCCCCGAAGTTTCCCTCGCGGATAAAAATAACAAAGCACATACTTTGGAAGAATTGACTGCTGAAAAACCAACGGTCATCATATTTTATAGAGGTGCTTGGTGTGGATACTGTACCCAACATCTGGCAGAATTAAATGATGCAAAAGCAGATATCGAAAAACTGGGTTATCAGATATTTGGCGTCACGATGGATCAAGCTTCAAAATTAGAAGAATCCACCAAGAAATCAGAAAGTGAAATCGAAGTGTATTCCGATGCCAAAGCCGAAGCCATTAAAGCATTTGGATTGGATTGGAATGTGAGTGATGAATTATTTTCTAAATACCTCAATGAATACAAACTTGACCTCGAAGCATGGAGTGGGGAAGATCACCATAAATTACCGGTGCCAGCCGTATTTATTATCAAAGATGGTGTTGTCCAATTTCAATATGTAAATCCGAATTACAATACGCGTCTGAAGGCGGAGACTTTGGTGGCGGTTTTGGGGACGTTGTAAGAGGTTTACTAAACTTCTGTTTTCAATTGTTCTGAACTAAAAAGTTAATCACCGATCTTTTGCAAAAGCAAGTCCTGCCTGCGATCCGCAGGATAGGCAGGTTAGTGACCCTTGTTCACATGTGGATCGCACCACAGATTACTCAGATGGACACAGATTCTTTCAACAGATTCCCTTAATACGTGAAAAATCTGTGCCGTAATCTGTGGCTATCTGGCCAATCTGTGGTAAATTATCTGCGTGTAATTTTCTCAGCGGTTCCCAAAAAATCCGTACCTTACCCCTGCAAAATGTCAGTACCATGAAAAAAACAAAACCTTGCGCAACAACGCCCATCGAACCTGAAAACATCAAAGTCGTTCCCGTACCGGATACTGCTGCCGGAATGCCTGCCGTTACCTCTTCTCTCCAGCATGCGACCCGTTACATGAATTTGACGGCTTGCCGCAAAACACTTTTTCAGGTCAATCAAATGAAAGGTTTTGACTGTCCCGGTTGTGCATGGCCTGATCCGGATGACCATCGTTCCGCTCTAGGAGAGTATTGCGAAAATGGGGTCAAAGCCATTGCAGAAGAGGCGACCAAAAAAAGGATTGATGCTAAGTTTTTTAGGAAACATAGTGTTGTAGCGTTGGCCGAATGGTCTGATTTTAAATTGGGAAAAAGTGGCCGATTGACCGAACCCATGATATTAGAAGCAGACAGTGAACATTACGAACCCATCAGCTGGGACGACGCTTTTCAACGGATTGGAGATTGCCTCAATCAACTTGATTCTCCAGACGAAGCTATCTTTTATACCTCTGGAAGAACCAGCAATGAGGCGGCTTTCCTCTATCAGCTTTTCGTCCGCCAATATGGTACCAACAATTTACCGGATTGCTCCAACATGTGCCACGAATCGAGTGGGGTCGCGCTTTCTGAAACATTAGGGATTGGAAAAGGCTCCGTCAAATTGGAGGATTTTTACATCACGGATTTGATTATCGTTATCGGACAAAACCCCGGAACAAACCACCCGCGGATGTTATCCGCTTTACAAATTGCGAAGAAAAACGGGGCAAAAATTATCAGCATCAATCCTTTGGCCGAAGCGGGACTTGTTCGGTTCAAGCATCCGCAAAGTCCGGGTGACATGATGGGCAAGGGTACCAAGCTAGCAGATTTGTTTCTACAACTAAAAATAAACAGTGATGTTCCCTTGCTTAAGGCGATTATGAAATTGTTGTTGGAGGCCGAAAAGAAAAATCCGGAGCAAGTTTTCGATCATGATTTTATCCAAAAACATACTAGTGGATATGATGATTTTGTGCAAGATTTGGAGCAGTACGATTTGGAGGAAATGATTGCAGAAACAGGTGTTACAAAAGTGCAAATTGAGGAAGCCGCAAGCATGATCCTCGGTGCAAAGAAAATAATTTGTTGCTGGGCAATGGGCTTAACACAGCATCCTAATGGCGTAGAAAATATTCGAGAAGTTGTAAATTTATTGTTACTAAAAGGTAGTGTGGGAAAACCCGGTGCAGGGACTTGTCCGGTGCGAGGACATTCTAATGTGCAGGGTGACCGCACAATGGGCATTTGGGAAAAACCAAAACCGGCTTTCCTCGACAAGTTGGAGGTAAACTTCAATTTCAAGGCTCCTCGCCATCATGGTTTTAATACCGTAGAGGCCATCAAGGCCATGGCAGCAGGCAAGGCAAAGTTCTTTTTCGCTATGGGCGGCAATTTCCTCTCCGCAACACCTGACACGCTGTACACGGCTCGTGCGTTGGAACAATGTGAAATGACCGTTCAGGTTTCTACCAAGTTAAACCGTAGTCATTTGGTAACGGGAAAAACAGCCCTAATCTTACCTTGTCTGGGAAGGACAGAAATGGATAAACAACGATCCGGTAAGCAATTTGTTAGCGTAGAAAATTCTATGGGGATTGTACATGCTTCCAAAGGAGTTTTGAAGCCGGCTTCTAAACAGCTCTTGAGCGAGCCTGCTATCGTGGCCAAATTGGCGGAAGCAACTTTTTATAACAAAAAAAATACAGATTGGTCGTGGTATATCGAAAATTATGATCGCATCCGAGATGCTATTGAAAAGACGATTCCCGGATTTGAAAA
>JAHDGC010000244.1 GCA_020627865.1 Saprospiraceae bacterium
GAAGTCGGAAAAGATGCTTTCTTTGGCAATCCGTAAAATGCCTGTTATAATGCCTTTGTGCAAATAAGGATTATCCTTGAAGGTATTGCCCATGAGCGATTTCATCAGTTGGATAATATCGTCGTAATAGTCGTGGTAAAAACCGGTATGGATGGGGGCGTCGTACTCATCCAGCAAAACGATGGTTTTCTGGCCGTAGTGGCGATGGAGGTATTCGCATAGGTTTTTCAAGGAAGATTCATAAGTATAGGCATCCGCATTTCTTGAAAGTATGTTGTTAAATACCACAACCTCATCTTTCTCTAGCACACCTGTTTCTAGCAAGTATCTGTGCTGGTCATAAACCTTGGCCAAAATCCCGTGAATACCTGTCTGGCTTCTTTCAAAATTCGTGGCTTTCGCACTCTTCAAACTCAAATGAATCACCGGATATTTGCCTTGCTGTTTCGTATAATAATCACCTTCTTGCCAAATCTTATAAGACTCGAACAACGCGGCGGTATCCTTTAGCGAAGCATCAAAAAAATAGCGCAGCATCGACAGGTTGAAGGTCTTGCCAAAACGCCTTGGCCTCGGAGCAAGAATAACTTTATGCCCATTATCAATCACTTCTTTAATCAATAAAGTCTTGTCAATGATATACCCGTTTTCTTCTATGGCCTGGCGATAGTCCGAAAATCCTATTTTTAGCTGCTTCTTCATCGGCATAATTCCTTTTTCTTGCAAAATAGGGAAATATGGGGGGAAATGAAAAATTAAAATGGAAATACTTTCCTTTGAACAATCTAATCATTAGCTTTACATAATTTTCAAAAAAAAACCAAGTCGCATGAAAATTTCAGCAGCCATCCTTTCCTTCTTTTTTACCATACCCCTACTCGCTCAAAATCAAGAACAGTTCTTCAAACTAAAACCCATCCTCAATGGAGATGAACCCGCTTGGGTACAAGAAATGTATGCGCTTCACCCCAACGTTTGGGCAGTGGCCAACATGAAAAAAGACTATTACAAAACTCAGCCTTTTGAAAAAAATATCCATACCCAAAATTTCAAATATTGGTATCGGCAGGTGCAGCCTTATCTGGATGCCAATGGCTATATTCAGTATCAATCTGACTTGGAGGAAAAGGCCAAGACGGTTTTTCAAAATCGAATAAATAATGAAAATCGAGATCCAATTGTATGGCAATCCATCGGGCCTTTTGAGACTTATGCTTATGATAGCAATGCTGGCATGTTGCCCGTTTCGTGGCAGGCCAATATTTATTGTTTGGATCAATGTGCGAGTAATCCAGATGTGCTGTATTGCGGTACGGAATCCGCAGGGCTTTGGCGCAGCAATGATAAGGGGCAGAACTGGTTTAGCGTCAGCATGGCCTTGCCGGTGTCTTCCGTTTCTGATGTCAAGGTTGCGGGGAATGATGAAAATTTGGTTTACTTTTCTGCTGGGCGAGATATTTATAAATCGGTAGATGGTGGCGCCAATTGGTCGGTGAGTTATAGTATTTCTTCTGGGTCTTTGTATCAAATTATTATCAATCCCAACAATACCAATTACGTTTTTGCAGCGGGTTCTAATGGTTTGTATAAAACGACGGATGGTGGGAATAATTGGACGACCGTTTTCACGGAAAGATGTTGGGATATTAATTTTCATCCGACCAATCCGGCTGTTGTGTATTTGCTTAAGCATAATAGCAGTTTGGCCAAAACGGAATTTTTCAAGTCTACAGATAATGGCAACAATTGGACGATTCAATCTTCAGGTTGGTTCAATCCTGCGCCTTATGCTGCGGCTCAGGACATGGGCGCTTTGATTGCGGTAAGCCCGATTACACCTTCACGTGTGTATGTTGCATTATTGGGCAATTATAAAGCAGACGATAATTCATGGATTGGCGTTTACCTTAGTGAAAACGAAGGTACAAGTTGGGCAAACCCGATTCAAGATGGTGGCCCTTATAGTGATCCCAGCAATTTAAACTTGGCGACTTCTGGCCTGACTGATGGTTTCTCACAAGGCTTTTACGATTTTGGGTTTGATGCATCACACACTGTAGCCGGACGACTGTATCTTGGCGTGTTATCCTTGTCCATTTCCAATGATGGGGCAAGCTCTTGGCAAAAGGTGGGCGGTTATGCTACCTCTGCGGGTGCCAATATCGGTTGGATACATCCCGACATTCAGGACATCCATGTTTTGGGTGCCGATGTTTGGGTGGCTACGGATGGCGGCATCAATTATTCTAATGATGAAATGGCCTCCCATGAGTCTCGTAAAAAAGGAATTGCTGGCTCCCATTTTTGGGGTTATGGCCAGGGGTGGAATGATGATGTTATGGTGGGTGGTCGTTATCACAATGGCAACTCCGCTTATTACCAAACTTATGGCACTGGAAATTTCATCCGACTAGGTGGTGGCGAATCGGCAACGGGTTATGTCAACACTTTTGATAATCGTTTAAGTTACTACAGTGATCTCGGTGCTGCTCGATATATTGACAATACCCTTACGGGGAATTACCAAACACCAGCGACACTTTCCCTGTTTCCGAATGAGGCCTACATTATTGGAGAAGCTAGTGACCTTGTCGTGCATCCAGCTTACTCCGACCATATGTTTTTGGGCAGTGGCAGCGGTTTTTATAAATCCATCAATGGTGGTGGACAGTTTGAATTGCTTTATGATTTTGGCAGCGGCCAAGTCAGGGAAATTGAAATATCCCGTCAAAACTCGGATCGTTTTTATTGTAAAAAAGATAATAACTTTTATCGTTCCGATGATGGTGGCTTGTCTTGGACATTGCTCGCACAACCTGCAACGAATAGTTTGAACAAGATGCGATTGACTTCCGACCCTGATGATGATAACACGATATGGACGGCAGCCGTTTATGGCAACAATGGCCTGAAAGTTTATCGCTCTACGGATGCTGGTGCTTCTTGGGAGAACATGACCAGTTCTGTTTTGGATAACCAACGCATCGCGGATATTTTTTGTCAAGGCGGTTCTGATCTTGTTTATGTCACGACCTACAATTCTGCTTTTTATTGGAACCCTACTATCAATAATTGGATAGAAATTGGAGATGGTCTCCCCTATTTTGCACAGGTAGAAACGGCACACCTGCTGCCATTTTATCGGGATCGAAAAATGCGTTATGCCACCCATCGCGGGATTTGGGAAGCAGATATGATGACAGCTTCTCTTCCACAAGCCTACCCGATGACAAAAACGGATCAGCTTTCTTGTGCGAGGGATACGGTTGCTTTTGATTGTCATTCTATTTTGGAACATCATAATGCCAGTTGGCAATGGAGTTTCAGTCCAACACCAAGTTATGTGAGTTCTCTTACTGTTCGGAACCCAAAGGTTGTTTTTGCACAAGAGGGTTCTTATGATGTTAGCTTGATGGTAACGGATGGATTCGGCAATGTTTCCAGCAAAACAATTAACAATATGGTTACATTACTGGATGGCTGCAAGGCCGATAGCATTCCCGGTTCGACATTGCTTTGTCAAAATGCAGGAGATTATCTTAATGTTCCCGATTTAAATGTTACTACGAATACCTTTACAGCAACGGCATGGGTAAAACCAAATGGCATCCAACCCGACTATAGTGCTATTTTGATGAATGATGGTGATGGAAATACTGCCGGATTTAATTTCCGAGAAGGCAATAATACACTTGCTTATCACTGGCCCGGCGGTGCTTGGTGGTGGGATTCTAACCTTATCGTTCCGGCAGATGAATGGTCTTATGTTGCTATGGTGGCTACACCCAACAGTATGACAGTTTATGTAAATGGTGTTCCTGCAACACACAACACGACACTGGCCCCCGTAGATATTAGCACGATGAAAATAGGAAGCTACAGGGCTTGGGGAAGTCGAAATTATAGTGGAGAAATTGATGAAGTCTGTATCTGGAATCGGGCATTGACCCAAGAGGAAATCCGAGAGTGGCGGCATTTGACCAAGGAAAAAATTGCAACTGTTGATCCTGATCTTTTGGCTTATTATCAATTCAATGAAACGAGCGGTTCCGTTTTGGATCGACATGGTATTGCGCATGCAAGTTTAAATGCTAACGCGACCAGAATTACGTCTAATGCTCCGGTTGGTGGAGGCGACGTTGATCGGCTAAGTATTGTTACAGGAGGGACATATAATTTCCCGAACTCGGGAATTGGGATCACCTTTCCAGCAACTGGCCCTTATCCAAATGGAGAATTGGTTGCTTTCAATTTGAAGGTTGCCCCTGATGTTGCTCCGGCCACACCGAGCATTCCGGAAGCAGGTTACTGGATTATTAATAATTATGGGAATCAAATCATTACCCCTGTGGATATTTTGCAATTGGGCAATATTGATTTGTTGAATACGACGGCTAGTAATCCAACTATTTTAAAATTGCACCAAAGAGTAGATAATGGCTTTGGAGCTACCTGGAGCAATGCCATCACCTTGGGCAGTACTGCGACGGGTAGTACAAGCGGGATGGGTAATATTAGTTTTGCAAATGCGGGCATTAGTTCCTTCGGGCAGTTCATTATTCAAAAAGAGACTTGTCCAGATTCTTTGTATTTCAATGTCAGCCCGCTGGATGGAACCGTGCACGAGGCGGCCGTATTGATCCGTTCAAATGGACAGGCTCCGGCGGGGAGCGCGCTTATTTTTTCTGCGGGGACTGAAGTTTGTCTTGAGCCGGGGTTCGAGGTGGAGATGCCTTCGGAATTTCAGGTAGTTATTTCGGGATGTGGACAATAGTCATTTTCACGTGCTTGTCCACATCGTGACTAACGAGTTCTTGGTAATATTTATGTCCTGAAAATAAGGAATAAGGAGGTAAATCAAAAATCCATCTTCTTCTGCGTCTTCACTTTTTCCACTTCTTCCACCTGTGGAACCTCCTTGACTTGCAGGCTCAGGATATTCCCCATGTGGTAGCAAGTTCGGCAACGCGCCTCGTAGCGATCCTTTTCCCCCAAGACAACGGTTCCTTCATCATCTGAGAGTCGGTAGGAATGCGTGGCTAAGTTTCCACAGTGTTGACAAATTGCGTGCACTTTGGTAATATACTCCCCTACGGCGAGCAAATCCGGTATTGGCCCAAAAGGTTTCCCGCGATAATCCATATCTAATCCAGCGACAATGACCCGTATGCCTCGGAGCGCGAGTTGCTGGCAAACCTGCGGCAAGTTCAGATCAAAGAACTGTGCCTCATCTACCCCTACGACACTGACCCCTTCTGCCAAGTCCAGTAACTCCATAGAACTGGCAATAGGTTTTGCAATAATTGCATTAGCATCATGTGAAACCACGCTTTCTTCTGCGTAGCGGGTATCAATAATAGGTTTGAAAATTTCTACCTTTTGGTTAGCAATTTTAGCCCTTTTCAGGCGGCGAATCAGCTCCTCTGTTTTACCAGAGAACATTGATCCACAAATGACTTCAATCCAACCGCTTCTTTGTCCTTTAAAATGAGGCTCTAAAAACATCGAGATTCTGTTATTAATTTTTGGTAAAAGTTCGGATATTTGTCGTACCGCGTAGAGACACGACGCATCACGTCTCTACCACGACGGCGGTGGTGACGCAAAAATTCATACAAAATTAATCTAAATAATACTTCTTTAAATAGTTTTAGGAAGGATTATTTAAAAAAATGTATTTTTACTAATATTTTTAAGCCAAAATCTGTTTTTTACGTTATAAGTGTAGTGATCCGTAAGTAGTTATCGAAAAAGTGACCCAATGTACACACAGATAGGTCTAAAAGTCTAATATCTATATATTTAAAAGTCTAACATCTAGTATATCAATGAATTTACAACAAGCTGAAATTTTATTGGAAAAGATCAACCGTCTGTTCAAAAGTATGAAAATGGACGCGGAAAATATCTCCCGTATCGAAAAGGATTTGATGATTAACTATATCCGGGATTATTATGAACTTTTTATCCCTGACGATGCGGCTCCTATGGAGACCACGCCTAAAACTAGGAAGCAAACCCAAGTTCCAGCGAGGGAAGAGGTGCCTGTCCAAAAATATGTTCGTAAAAATGCGGTGATTGATCCCGAGTTTGATGCCATTCCGGAAGAAGAGCCAGAAGTGGTGGTTCCTGTCGTGAAGAAACAACCTACTAGAATTGTTCGGGAAGAACGTCCCGTCGTACAGCCAGAACCGGAACCTATCCAACCGCCAGTTGTTAGACAGCCTAGGACAGAACCGGCCCATACACCTGTTTCTACACCGGTTTCTTCCCCTGCCTCCAGTGATGAGCATGATTTAATTTTTCGGGAACAAACGACAAAAGACTTATCGGACAGGTTGAAGTCCTTGCCCATCAAGGATTTATCCAAGGCATTTAGTATCAATGATCGTATCCTGACCCAGAATAATCTTTTTGATGGGGATACGCTCGGGTTTAATGTTACTTTGGAAGAAATCAATAAGTTGAATAGTTTTGAAGAAGCCAAGGATTACCTTTCTAAAAAGGTGATTGATAAATATGGTTGGACGAGTAAGGCGAAGTTGAAGGCGGCACAGGGTTTTGTGCAGTTGGTCGGGCGGCGGTTTAAGTAAAAAATCCCTTAAAGTCAAAATATAAATTTTCCGTTACTTAGTAGAGGCGCAATGCATTGCGCCTCTACTAAGTAATAACAATAACATTCAATTCACATCCTAGAAACACATGAAAAAACTAGCTGTTTTTACCTCCGGAGGAGATGCCCCCGGAATGAATGCTGCCATTCGCGCCGTTGTTCGTACCGGCCTTCATAAAGGCCTTGAAATGGTGGGCATCATGCGGGGCTATGCCGGCATGATTGAGGGCGATTTTGTGGACATGAATTCCCGTTCTGTCAGCAACATTATCCAGCGGGGTGGCACCATCTTGCACTCTGCCCGTAGCGAGGAATTTCGCACCGTTAAAGGTCGCCAAGAAGCTTATGAGCAGTTGAAAAAAGCCGGTATTGATGGCGTGGTTGCTATTGGTGGTGATGGTACTTTTACTGGAGCCAATATCTTCATGACCGAAAATCCGGGCATTCCTTTCGTCGGGCTTCCCGGCACTATTGATAATGACCTTTTCGGAACAGATTACACCATCGGATACGATACGGCGATCAATACAGCCATGTTGGCCATTGACAATATTAAGGATACCGCTAGTGCACATGATCGCCTGTTTTTCATAGAGGTTATGGGTCGGGATGCTGGTTTTATCGCCTTACGGAGTGGTATCGCAACGGGAGCAGAAGCGGTATTGGTTCCGGAAAGCAAAACGGACATCAATAAGCTAATTCAAACCTTGGAAGACAGTTATGGTAAGAAAAAACGCTCCAGCATTGTGGTGGTTGCAGAAGGAGATGATGCCGGTGGCGCTTTTGAGATTGCCGACAAGGTGAAGGAACAATGCCCGCATTATGATATTCGGGTTACGGTGCTGGGACATGTGCAGCGAGGTGGTCGGCCTACTTGTTTGGAAAGGGTAACCGCAAGCCGCTTGGGCGTAGAAGCCGTCAAG
This sequence comes from Saprospiraceae bacterium, assembly GCA_020627865.1. Classification (GTDB taxonomy): domain Bacteria; phylum Bacteroidota; class Bacteroidia; order Chitinophagales; family Saprospiraceae; genus JAHDGC01. The sequence continues at coordinate 7,537 of JAHDGC010000244.1, forward strand.
GCCTTATTGGACGGAAAGTCTGGGGTTATGATTGGGCAAATTCATCGGGATATTGTTTATACCCCATTTGAGAAGGCGATTAAGCATCATCAGAGTATTAATCCGGTTTTGTTGGAATTGGTAGATATACTTGGATGAGATCGTTTCGCTTTTAGATGTTAGATTTTAGATCATTCGCTACGCTCATTGGCAGATCGCTTCGCTATCAGATGTCAGACGCTGTAGTGGTTGAGATTAAGTGGGTACTGCTAAAACTAAGGAAACCGTTCATATCATAAACCAAGCTGCTCTTGTTTTTCATTCGAGCATAACAATTAAAAAGTAATCTCATTTCCACTTATAAACAAAAACGTAGAGATGCAATGTATTCCGTCTCTACGTTTTTTATTACCTTTGTGCATATTTTTTCATAAAATAGACAGCCACTCCGGAAAAACAACTATTATGTCAAGACCTCAATTATTTGTATCAGCGAAAAATGAGTCGCCTCGGATGTTCAAGAATGACTTTTTGGATTTTTTCTCTAGAGTGCATCCGGCAATTGTTCCCATTATTTTCATTCCCCTGATTCTGTATTTTATCTATCAAGCTATTTTTGTTCTTGCCGTGGGTATCCCTAGCTTTATCGGGTTGGCATTTGCAGGTTTGCTCAGTTGGACCTTATTTGAATACCTGATGCATCGCTATATTTTTCACTTGAAGCTGACCAGCCAAATCGGGAAGCGGTTTCACTTTATCGCACACGGTGTTCACCATGACTATCCGAATGACTACTTCCGCTTGGTGATGCCTCCTGCCGTTAGTGTTACCTTAGCAATTTTGGTTTATTATGCGCTCTTGTTTTGCTTTCAGGACGAGGGTATGACGGCTGCTTTTTTTGCTGGTTTTGTACTCGGGTACCTGATCTATGATATGATGCATTTTGCTACCCATCACATGCATTTTAAATCCAAATGGTTTAAGGCGATCCAATCATATGGATCATCATTATGTGCATCATGAGTCTGGTTTTGGCTTGAGTTCTCCGCTTTGGGATATTATTTTTAGGACGCGGCATCGTGATGCGAAGAAACAGTAGTGAGGTGTAAAGCTATTTCTTCTCTGCTATAAATTTTGTATATTGTAACAATTCCCAAATCAAAATTATAGCCATACTAACAAAAGAAAATGTGTTGAAGTATATAAAGGAAATGCCGGGCCAATTTTCTCTGGATGAACTTTTGGATAAATTAATGTTGCTACATAAAATAGAAACAGGTTTAGAACAATCTAATAATGATGAAGTCATATCTAATAGCCAAGTAAAAGACAGGTCTTTCTATCCTTAAAAAGGAGCCAACCCGAAAATTGGTTCCCCATCTAATTCAAAATCGACAATGAGATTGTCAAAATGAAAAAGAATACTTAGCCTTCTTTTCCTTCTACCCGAATATTCTTTCCCAGATTAATGTAACCTGCCCAATAGTAAGGATGTGCACTTAACCTATCGGTATGTATAGAAGCATCTTCCCTTTGCATTTCCACGTATTTAATCCGGGCTTGCTGTAGCGCAATATCCGTTGTCATCCCCTTATCTAAACATTCATAAAAGAAGCCCATCAAGTCTGCACTAGCCATATCATCTACCTTCCAAAGCGTTGTTACCAAGCTAGGAGTACC
>JAHDGC010000245.1 GCA_020627865.1 Saprospiraceae bacterium
TTTGTAGAAAAATGAATCAAAAAATAGCATTGAGGTACGTAGTACCGACACCATTGTGTAATTATTGCGAAAACAGGTTACAACTTAATGGCGATTTAATTGGCTACATCTTAACGTCGCAAGACAGTGAACTCGTCAGGCAGGCAGTCATAAAATGGCTGGAAAATCAGAAGTGCCGAAATTATTAATGACTCTAAAAAACATAAAATCCAAAATAGATGCCTACCAGGGAGAGTTGCTCTATACCTCGGCTTCACTTTTCCGGCCAATGGTTGCCCTTATGGGGAGCCTCATTGCAACGGCTTTTATTCCGCCTGTCGAAATGGGCATTTTTCAGGCCGTCTTTTTAGTTCTCCCATACCTTGCTTTTTTACATTTTGGGGTCTTCAACGGATTGGCACGGAATGTTGCTTTTTATAAAGCACAAGGGGATATGGAAAAAGTGCAGCGCATGGTCAATGCCTCTGCCCGTGTTTCAAAAGGAGTAGCTTTTGCAGGTATACTTGCATTTTTGGTAATGTTGTCTTTGGGTTTTTATTATGAAAAATCATGGCTTTACCTCCTGACAATTGGAGCCGTTTTTTCAGCACTTTTCTTCGGCCCGATGACCTTGCATATTGATACGACTTTCCGAAGTGGGCAAGAGTTCAAGCAGCTTGGGAAAATTATTTATAAAGAAAGTACACTTGATATTGTAAATAATACACTCCCGATTTTTTTAGGCTATTATGGGAAATTGATAAGAGAATTCCTTCGTCCTGTCATTGCCTTTTTCTTTCGGGTCAGGCAACAACCGATTCCACCCAAAGGTGGTTTTCAAAAATCAGATTTACAAAACCTCGCACAGGTCGGATTTCCACTATTGATAGGTAGTTACTTTTTTGGAGTATTTAATGTTGCCGATCAAAGTCTTATCCTGAAAGATTTAGGAGAGGAAGCCTTAGGGTTTTATACCATTTCAAAATTAGTGTTAACGACCTTTTTCATTATCCCAGCTACGCTGGTAACGATGTATTATCCAAAAGCATCTGCCATCTATGGTCGGTTGAAAAACAATAGAGAACTGCGCCCTTTTTTCTGGAAATCCTTGGGCGGAAATATCCTGCTTATTATTCCTTTGTGCCTTATCGGATATTTTTTGACAGAACCTGTTGTTCATTTTTTTTTACCAAAATATGTTCCCGGCATTGAAGCAGCAAAAATTTCATTCTTCACTTGCATGACATATGTCTACATGGGGCCAAGCGTTATCATGGCCGTTGTCCGAAGAAATGTTTTTTATATTATTGTAATCCTTTTTTCCATTGCAGCGATGTGGTTACTCCCTGCATTTTTACCCGGAACAATTTCTCTTGAAAAAATTGCGTGGCTAAGATGCGCTATCGGTGTTTGTATCCTGACCGTTACGCTTCTTTACTGCTTTTACTTATCAGGACAAGATACCTTTGATGAATAATTTTTGCGCGTGGCTTTTCCCTTCGGAGTTAGGGCCTGCCTGCGTGTTCGCACGAACAGGCAGGAGCGCGAGGCCAAGACACTTTTGAAGAATGATAAATCTAAAAAAAACTGTCGCAAAAAAACTAAACGCCTCATGGCCAGGATTCCACCTGAAAGTATTCCTAAAGTCTTTAACACTTACAGGAAGAATCACAAATAACTATCCGGATGCAGTAGTATGTGGCATGCAAAGATCAGGTTCTACCTTGTTATATAATATCATGAAATTGCTCATCATGGAGAAGCATTATATGGCAGATACCTTTTCCGGCACAGAAAAACAATATCAGGAAGCACTGAAAAGTAAAGAACCTTTCGTGGCTAGAAAAATTCATGAATATACATTGTTGTTAAAAAGAAGAATTGAAAACGGCTACACGAAGGCTTTTTACACACACCGGAATTTGCTCGATGTATTGGCCAGTTATAAACAAAAAGGATGGATTGCAAAAGAGGAAGAAATATTCGAAAGGCAGATCATTGAAGAATTGGTTTTTACGGCATTGAGTTTTAAAAAACTGCAGCATATCCATTTAATTGCCTACAATGATTTGTACTTTAATAAAATTGAAGTCATCAAAAAAGTAGCTGAAATCATAAATGTAGATTTATCCGATGCAGCATTGCAAAGAATTGATCAAGAAACTTCTTTAGAAAAATCAAAGGCCATCATTAAAAATGAACAACTGGTTACGACAATGGATAAAACGGTTTTAAATACCAGAACGGGCTTGCATAAAAATCATATTAATAATCCCACACCGAACAAATGGGAATCTGTTTTAGATCCTGGTTTTGTAACAACCCTCAGAAATCATAAATTGTATAACTTGTATCGGAATGAATTTGGGTATGAAGCGTAAAATTATTGTTGCTGTTAGGCAATTCCGCTTAGAACTTAGCGTGAAAACGGGAGAGGCACTGCTGGAAAAATATCCAGATAGGGAGTTGTTGTTTTATACTTTTTACCATGATATTTTTGTGGCCTTGCAAAATAGGGGATTCCGTTGTATATACATCCCCGAAGAACTGAATAAGGTGAAGATAGGGGAGGAGGATGTGAAGGCATTGACAGTGTTGGATAAAGCTTTGATTAGGAAAGAGGGGGTGAATGTGAATTTAATGTTACAGGCAGAGCGCTTTTTGCCGAAATCTGAACAAGCAAGAAAATCCTTTGCTTTAAGACATTTTGCTGTTTTTAATAAAATCATCGGGCAAGAAGATATTTCAGTTACCTTTACCTTGGATCATTTTGTCTATTGGTTGGTTGCTGTGATGGTTAATTTTCGCAAAGGCTTTCATTTTACGTTTATGCCTTCGGGTATCCCACAAAACAGGGTCTTTGTCTTAAGAGATGCTTGGCATGTTTGGGATAACGGTGTGGATGAAGATGCCGCTGGCTTGTTAAAAACGACCATTGAAAAACTAGCGTTGCCACCGGAGAAGCGGCTGAGTTATATGGCCAAACCGAAGACGACATCAAAGGGACTTATGTTGCGACGCTTTGTATCCAAGTTTCTGAAAAATGATCCGGATCGCTTGCATAAAAGTTATTTTGCCTTGAGCCGGAAAGAAATGGTGAAAGATGTATTGATGAATAATCGTTTTTCCAAGCGCATTTTTCGGGGCAAACCTTTATTTAAAATTGACTATCATGATATAAATGAAATTGAGGGCACATTTTGTTATTTTCCATTGCAAATGGAGCCAGAAATGGGCATTTTGTTCTATAGTCCTTGGTTTAAAGATCAAGTAGAAATTTGCAGGTTAATGTCACAGGCATTGCCCTATGGATGGAAAATTATACTCAAAGAAAATCCTAAAATGTTGACCACTAGAGAACAGGATTTTTATGACAAAATAACAGCAATCCCCAATGTGTTTTTTGCCAATCCGAAAATGTCTTCTACAGCATTGATAAAAAAAGCAGAACTCACATTTGCCATTTCCGGAACGGCTACCATTGAGGCGCTTTTGCTCAAGAAAAAATCAATCGCTTTCGGAAGGGCCCCGGCATCTTTCTTGCTTCCCCATCGGGACTTTTCCGCGATTGGAAAGATGGATGAATTGACCAATTACTTGTTAGAAGAAAAAGATGTCAGGGTAGATATAGAAAAATGGAAAAGGTTGCTAAGGGGTACTTTAGCCGTAGACCTCATTCCTAAAAAAAATGAAACAGACCACTTTGAAGTAGCGCATACAGATGACATTATTTCTAAATTGACCAATTACATTGAAAGAGCTATTGTATTATCAGAAAAAATTTATCAATAAAAATAGCCGTTGTTCGCTACAACATGTCCAAAGGATTGTTGTAAGCGGATAAAGTAATGGTCTTTGACCACAAAGTTAGAAATGACTTAATTGATAAATGCGTACTTTTACTTTTAACACTATGAAGCCCGGCCAGATCTTATTATTCATACTGATTGCCGTAGCCTACTTTGCACAGACCCGTGCTTTCTTTCTGTATGCTATTATTCCTGGGCAGGAATTGCTGTATACCTATGTATTCTATTCCACTTTCCCGCTTGCCCTTGCCTTGCCGTTTTTTTATAAGATTAACGTCTTTAAAAAATTCAGCTTGGATGTTGTCTTGCTTCTGTTTTGTTTCACTGCATATATAGCTTACTTACTGATATGGGGGGTAGTAACGCAGAACAACATCGTTTTTTTTACCGATGACCTTTACTCCTATGCATTGATGATTATTTTTATATTGCTGGGGTCGAGTAAGGTATTTTGGAAACATTTTATAAACGTTCATTTCATCTTTTTCCCTATTGCCCTATTGATTAATATGAGGGCTACAGGGATCATTGATCATAAATCATTGGATATCGACAGTTTGGCGGATTACGACGGTAAGAGAAGAATAGTAAGGGCATTGTTGTCTTATAAGACAGAAAATTCGATTTCCATGTGGCCGTTTTTATTATTGATTTCAAGGAGCTTTAATTTTAGAAGAGTCCTAATTGTAGTTGCTGGCGTCTCTTTCGTATTTTTTCTACAAATTCTATTTCAAAAACGTGCTCCGTTCTTGCGGGTATTATTTTACTTGACAGCCTTCTCATTTATATTACCTTGGTTGTACAAATTTAAATTTAGGAAATACATTAACAATAATAATCGACTGAAACTGGCTGGCCTCTTTACAGTGTTAATGACCATATTAATTTATAAAGTACCTAACCTGCCGCACCTTATTCAGTACAATGTTGTGGCATTGGGAGAGCGATATATGGGGCATCGATCAGAGAAGGAAACATATAAGGGCGGAGCAACGGCGGTGTTTACAAAAGAGAATGAACGTATTGCAGAGGTAGATGAAATGTTGCGTTCGCTTTCTGGACAGGAACTGATTTTGGGCAAAGGCTTGGGTGGGAATTTTTACAGTACAGTCGAATTCAATGATTTTCGAGCTGCCGTACATATGGGGATTTTTACCTTCATTTTAAAAGGAGGCATTGTCTTCCTGCTGCTATATTATCTTGTTGTGTTGCGAGCCTTAATTAATTTTAGGTTGTTCCGTTATGACCTTTACGATATTTCGGCATTTATATTTATCATCATAGCTAATATCTTTCTCCTACAAGAGTCATTTTTTCGATTCAGTGCCAACGTCATCATGCTGATGATTTACAGCCTTTGCTTAGGAAGACTTTTATCAAAAAGAAAAGTTGTATTACCCAATCCACAACCCAAACTGGTTATATGAAAATTTACATTATCGGCGAATTTGCCTTCCCAAATGGAGGTGGCCCAGCGAAAAGAGTGAAAGAACTGGCTATGGGTTTTTTGGAAAATGGCTGTGACGTTGAGATATTATCTTTGGCTATGTCCAAGCAATATCAAAAAGCAGATTATTATAATAATGGTGTGAACAGTATTCAATTTGAAAACAATTACTTGTCGAAAGAAAACCTTGGAGGCTTAATCGAAAATAAAAGCAAATGGAATAAAATCAACTGGTTTTTCCGGAGTTATGTCGGCGCCTTTTTGACGACCATGAAGTTTTTGTTTGCCCAAAAAATTAAATCGGATGACATCATGCTTTTCTATGCGCCGGGCTTGCTTAAGTTTATTCCTTTTATTGCAGTCGCCAAATGGAAAGGCTGTAAAATTATTTTTGATATTGTAGAGGATGTGGTTTCTTTTAAAGGCTTTGGTAAAAAGTGGAACCCGGTTTTCTGGGATTGGAAAGCGGGCTATTATGTTTTGCCCAGAATCAGTAATGTAAATGCAGCGATCACAACCGGATTGCAGGATAAGTTTCAAAAGATCAACAACACGATTATTGTGCCCACCGTTATGGGGTGGGAAGGTGAAACAAAACATTTACGAAACGGGCAAGATGGCATGATTTCCTTACTCTACATTGGTGCTTTGGTAGAAAAGGACGACCCTGTTGCTATGTTGAATTTAATTCGTAGGGTAAACGAAAAAGAAATAAAGCTCAGCTTAACCCTCGCTGGGATGTATGCTGAAAATAAATCAGCACAAGTGTTATTGGATGAAATCCATAATGACCCGATACTCCAAAAATCCATTCATCTTGTCGGAGCTTTTGCCAATGACCAATTTCAAACCCTCATGGATGCAGCAGATGCGATTGTATTGTTGCGAGGGAACGATAGCACACAAGTGTTTTCTTTCCCTACGAGACTAGTGGAATATTTGTCTTTAAAAAAAGCGGTCATCACAACGAAGTTAGGAGACATCCCAAAATACCTGAAACACGGTGAAGAAGTGATTTTGTTGGAACCAGGGGATGTACCCGATAACGCAGCAATACTTAATAATTTTATCAATGATAAATCTTCCTTAAGGGAAATTGGCCAGCAGGGTTTTTGTAAGGGAAGACAGCATTTTAATCGAAAAGTAGAAACAAAAAAAATATTGTCCTTTTTGAACTGAACAGATGTAGTGCTTTTGTGTATTATTGTGCATTGTGAGAACGCAAAATTTACATTAAAAACATCTCAAAAAAATTGTGATTTAATGAATACATAATATATCGGTGTCTGGATTGATATTTGTTAAGGTTTTCTTATCAGATTTGAGATTATATTTCAACTGAACTTTTCTAAGTTAAAGAGAAAATCAAACATTCCTTATGGATTCTTACCCCCGTTTAGTATCAATTAAATTACAAATACAATGCTGGATCGAATTAAGAAACTGAAAAACCTCGAAATTCTCGATACACCCGAAGAAAATATTTTTAATGAAATAGTCGCAACGGCATCTTTGGTTTGTGATGCGCCAATATCATTAATTACCTTGCTCGATGAAGAACGGCAATGGTTTAAGGCAAAACATGGAACGGAAATAAAAGAAACGCCAATTGGGTTTTCCATTTGTAAACATGTAGTCGAAGAAACAAATGGAGCATTAAATGTAGAGGATTTGACAAAAGATCTAAGATTCCAGAACAATCCTTTTGTTACAAACGATCCCAATTTAAAATCTTATCTAGGGGTTAGTTTAAGAACAGAAACGGGAGAAAGAATTGGAACAGTCTGTGTCTTCGATGATGAAACAAGAAAATTTACAGAAAAACAAGCAGCATTCTTATCCATGCTGGCAAAATATACCACTAAGCTTATCGAAGAAAAAGCTAGGACGAAACAAAGGGAAAATCAAAATAAAACCCTTGAGTTGATCAATAAAAATTTGGAGTCGTTTGTCTATATGGTGGCTCATGATATTAAAGCGCCCTTAAGGACGATGAATAGTTTTTCCAATCTTGTGCTAAATGAAAATTCGGCTGTTAAAGATTCTAAAATTGGAGAATATTTGGGCTTCATTAATCAATCTAGCGTTAACCTCCTGAGTTTAGTAGATAGATTGTTAACTTATTCCCGCCAAATTCAAGTGGGCGAAGAAGAGTTTGAACTTTTTAAATTCAATGATTTGATTGAAGAGGTAATTTATTTGTTGGATCCACGAAAAGAAAAATTAGAATACGATATAAATATTGGTGAGGTAACGGTTTTTTCTGCTAAAGCAATTTTAAGGCAAGCCATTCAAAATATCATCAGTAACGCTATAAAATATCAGGACGAAAATAAAGAGATTCAGAACTTGAAAGTAGAACTAGAAAAAGTAGAAAACACTTACACGGTTACCTTCAAAGATAATGGCATCGGAATGTCAGAAAAGCGGTTAAAAGAAGTGTTTGATTTATTTAGTAAAGATAACCAAAATCATTTTAGTACAGGAGTTGGACTCAGTGTAGTGCAGGAATTATTGCATAAGATTGGAGGAGAAATTAAGGTAGCGTCCCAACTAGCACAAGGTACAAATGTAACGATAGCCATTCCTGATAAATAGATGATCGATTCTTTCAAAGCTAATGGTTAGCTTCAAGCTAACCATTAGCTTTGAAAATAAAAAATAACTACTACACGAATCCTATGTGTGGAATTTACGGCACGACAAAATATTATCCTCCTGAAACAGTAAAGGAGAAGCTTAACCGAATAGCTTTCCGAGGACCAGACTTTTCTGACTTTAAATACTATAATGAAAAAATAGTATTGGGGCATAATCGTTTATCTATCATTGATTTGGATGCTCGGTCGAACCAGCCTTTTGAATACGAACATCTGGTCATTAGCTTTAATGGAGAAATCTATAATTTCCAAAGTATAAAAACGGATTTGGAAAAGCAAGGGTTTTCTTTCCGAACTTCTTCTGATACCGAAATGATCTGTGCGGCTTATTTGGCTTACGGTGAGGATTGTGTTCAACATTTTAATGGCATGTTTGCCTTTGTGATTTTTGATAAAGATAAAAATTGTTTCTTTGGTGCTAGAGATCGTTTAGGGCAAAAGCCTTTTTATTATACCTTGGCAGGAAACGAATTTGAATTTTGTTCTCAAATTAGCCCGATTGCTTTGGGGAATCATTTTTCGATAGATGAAAAGTCTGTTGCACAATTTTTAAAATGGCAGTATGTTCCCGATCCAAATTCCATTTATAAAGAAGTGAAAAAACTAAGGGCGGGTTATGCCTTCTCTTATGATATTCATACGGCAAAGTATTCGGAAGCATCTTACTGGGATTTGCCTGAAAAAACAGGTGCCTTTTCTGGAGATTTTTCAGAAGCAAAGACAAGATTAAATACCTTATTGAAAGATGCTGTTGCACAAAGAATGATTTCAGATGTGCCGCTTGGCGTTTTTTTGTCTGGCGGGATTGATTCTTCTTTGGTGGCTGCTTTAGCGCAACAGAAGAGTTCCACTCCTGTAAAAACATTTTCCGTAAAATTTGATGAGAAAGGTTTCGATGAAAGTAGTTATGCCAATCAGGTTGCCCAGCATTTAAAAACCAATCATACTACAATTCCCTGTAATTATGAAGAAGGTATAGATTTGATTGAAAATCTATGGCGGTATTTTGACGAACCCTTCGGGGATGCCTCTGCTATTCCGACGGCATTATTGGCCAAGCATACCCGCAAGTTTGTAACGGTAGCCCTATCCGGAGATGGTGGGGATGAAAGCTTTTTAGGCTATGAAAGATACAAGTGGATGTTGCAAGTTGCTCCTTTATTCCGAACACCCGGTTTTTTAAGGAAAAACGGAGCTAAATTGTTAGAGATTTTGCCGAACTATAGACTAAAACAGATTGCCGGAGGATTGAAAATGAATGATCTGGAGGCACTTTATATGAAACTAAT
>JAHDGC010000246.1 GCA_020627865.1 Saprospiraceae bacterium
GAAATCAGAAGCCCAAAGTACGATCTCACCAGTAGTTGGCATTACAACAGTAGACAAACCGTTGATACAAATCGGAGTTGGTTTCTTACAATCAACAACTTTGAAACGGTATTCACATGCTGTGATGTTTCCACATCCGTCTTCAACAGACCAGTAGATGGTGTGTGTACCTAGTGGGTAGTCACCGCTAGCATCGTTAGTGTTTCCGAACAAGTCAATTGTTCCGTCGCTATTCGCATCAATTTGGTAGCCATAGTTCAATTCAAGTGCACAAGCATCTTCTGCATCAAGCACTAGATCAACATTAGCACCACTGCAATCATCAGCGTAGCTACAGACCGTAATATCATCACAAGAAGAAGTGATTACTGGAGCAGTATCATCCTGAACTTTGATAACCTGCGTGTGCTGCCAGTGACCATCAGTGATTACACCAGAATTATTAATATCAAACTGGCACCAGTCGATAACAGTCCAAACACGTAGTATTTTATAACAAGCAGTATCCGAAATTGGCAAGAAAGTATCTTCGTAAGCAACAGCAACAAGGTCACAAGCACCTTCTGTAATAACAGGGTGATCGCTTCCTGCTGGCAAGTTATCAGGATCAGTACCCGTCTCACCTTCACAGTAAGCGGTGTAATCATCCGGCCAGCTGATACCAGACTCATCAAATGGGTTCTGGTTAATCACGCGGATACGTTGTCTGCAAGAAACAGTCAATCCACCAGCATCAGTAGCAACCCATCTTCTGAAGATAGTACCTTCTCCACAGTTGTCCAAAGAACCACTGTTGGTATAGGTCAATTCAACTTCACAGTTGTCATAAGCTGTAGCTTCACCCGTAAGGGCAAAATCGTAAGGATCATCGCCACAATCAAGGGTAATGTCAGCAGGACATTCGATGATCGGATCTAATTTATCCTGTACTTCAACCTCGATCATACACTCATTCCAACGACCATCATTGTTATCAGCAAACCCATCAACAAGGTCATAAACTCTCATTCTTACCATAACTGGTACTGGGTTTCCATCTTCATCATACTGAATATCAGCACAGTCAAATTCAACACAATCTGTAAATGGTGTAGACGCAGGAGCATCCATACGCTTCACTTTGATTACAATTTCTTGACAGTTGTCATAACTACCATCATCAAAAGTACCTGCACATACCTCAGCAGAACCGTTAGCACCGATAGCAACAACAGTATGCTCATCGCAAATCGCAACAGGAGCTGATTCATCAGTCAAGGTAATATTAAATTCACAAGTTTCTGTGTTTCCACAATCATCTGTAGCCGTATAAACAATAGTGTAAGTTCCTTCAGGTAAAGTTCCGATAGGTGTACCATTTTCTCCAACAGTAAATTCACCATTTGGAGTAGAAGCTGTAACGGTAGTAATTTCACCAGAGCAAACGTCGATAGCAGTAGCCGGTGGCAACATAATCAAACCTTCGCAGTTTCCGTTTTGAGCACTTACATCAGCAGTGAAATCTTCCGGGCAGCTTGTGAAAGCAGGACCTTGTGTATCCACAATTTTGATCAATTGTGTATAAGTTTCTAAATTATCGTTACACCAGTTGTATACGCTCCAAGTACGAGCGATCTTGTAGCTTCCAGTACAAATATCAACAGGCGCGCTATCTGTGTAAGTAGCACCCAAGTTACATTGTGTTTGAGCAAGGTTGTAAGTTCCAGAAGCGGAAGTTACAGAAGGATAACCATCGTAACCAGCATTATCAAGTGCTTCTGGCGTAATTTCAGCCAAAGAACCACACTCTATATCTACATTTTCAGGGAAGTCAACATCATCAAGTTCAAGAGAACGGATCGCAATGTTTTGTACACATTCAGCAGTATTACCAGAAAGATCTGTAGCAGTCCAAGTACGAACGATAGTATATCCATCACAACCATTATCTGTAAGTACATCAGAGAAAGTTGTTTCTGGAATACCGCAACCATCTGTAGCATTAGGAGCACCTGTCCCTACAGAACCATCTAGTACGCCTTCAAGATCAACACAAAGCAAGTCTGGACCAGGCTCGCACCCTTCTAGAACACTTCCAGCATCGCTAGAGAAGTTCCAAGTGTAGTTTCCTGTCTCAGCTCCTTGGAAAGTTGTTGTTACCAAAGTATAGCAACCCGGAGCCATATCTATGCTCAATACGATTTCAGGTTCATTAGCCTCACCACCATCATCATCAGCAACAAGGCGATTATCACAAGGATTAGCGGAGTCAAAATCAGAGTAGATTACAGCATAACCATCAAAATCATCCGTACGCTCCATAGAGAAAGTGTACATGCCCGCTTCTGTAACAGAGAATTCGAAGGTATCATAATAATGATCTGCCGCACCTGCCGCACAACCATCAACACCAAGTTGTCTGTCGAACTCACCATCACCGGCCTCTAGTGTACCGGAAATCGTAGAAATAGGGCCGGCAATATCTGCAGGGCAATCAATCACAGGATCAATCTTGTCTTCAACAGAGATAGACCCCCAACAAGTATTCCCACTTTCATCGTGGGTAACCATGTAGCCAACCGTCTGCCCAACATGCACACTAGTAAGCGTGCTGCCAGAGCCGGTGCCATCAAGCAACAAAATAGAGTAAAAGGAATCGTCACAAGGATCCTCCAACAACATGTCTGCCGTAAGATCAATGGTGCAGTCTAGATCAAGAGAGATCTGCACATTGTCATTACAGGTAACCACGCTCGTTGTACATTCTTGCGCGTTTAAGGATATGCCTATTCCCAAAAGTAAAAGAGTACAAAGCAGCGTGGATATTCGCCTCGGCCAGGTACTCGGTAGTGGAAATTTAGACAAGTAAAAATCTTTTTTCATGAGATTAGAAATTTAATTGACTGGTTAAAAAATCGATTCTTTTAATTATGAGATTAATTGAATTAAAATTACAAGCTAGAGCCTGTCTCACACATACAGGCATACAAATCCACTAACAACATTAAACACACGAAAGCCATAAAGCCATTCGAGCATGTTATTCAGTAGAACAGGAAATGATTATGATAAATGAATAGTAAAGAAACGATATTGACAATTGGGAATTGGCAGGTGTATCATGGCTTTAAAGTATACGAACTTTAAAGGCAAAAGCCAAGGTAGGTTAATGGGAATAAGTTTGTTCTTTAAAATCTAATTCATTAGGGGGAATCTGTTTCGTCCTGTAAAAATACATAAAATCGACATTCGATGCCATCCCCTGAAAAGGGTAGAGAAAGGATTAAAAAATATATAAGCTGTTGCCCATTACAGAACAACAGCTTATACATTAGAGATAATTGATTAAGTCGTTTTTTATTCAATAATTAATATGCTTTTGCGAACAATACCCGTTTTCCAGAAGGTTTTCCGGTTAAGATACAGGTACCTTCTTCGGCCTCTGCATCTATCGGAATACAGCGGATGGTAGCCTTTGTCAACTCCTTGATCTTTACTTCCGTTTCGGTAGTACCATCCCAATGTGCAGAAACAAAACCACCTTTGGTATTGATAATTTCCTTAAACTCATCCATGTTATCCGCTTTCGTAATACGATCATCTCTGAATTTGAGGGCACGGTTGAAAAGGTTCGTTTGAATCTCTTCTAATAGGTTTTCTATATAGTCCGCAATACCTTCCAATGGTTGGCTCGTTTTTTCTTTGGTATCCCGACGAGCCACTTCCACGACACCCTTATCCAAATCTCGCTGACCAATACCCAACCGAACTGGCACCCCACGCATTTCGTATTCTGCAAACTTAAACCCTGGCCGCTTTTTCTTGTCCTGATCATATTTCGCATTGATGCCTTTAGCCTTCAATGCTGCAATGATCTGATCAGCCACCTCGGTAATGGCATCTGTCGGTTTTGGAATTGGAACGATAACTACAGGTGTTGTAGCCAGTCTTGGCGGGATAATCAACCCATCATCATCAGAATGCGTCATGATAAGGCCACCTATCAAGCGAGTAGACACGCCCCACGAGGTAGCCCAAACCAATTCTTCCTTCTGGTGTTCATTCAGGAATGTTACATCAAATGCTTTGGCAAAATTCTGCCCGAGGAAATGGGAAGTTCCAGCCTGAAGCGCCTTGCCATCCTGCATCAAAGCCTCGATAGTGTAGGTATCTTCAGCTCCTGCGAAACGCTCATTTTCAGTTTTCACCCCCTTGATAACCGGCATGGCCATATATTCTTCCGCAAACTTTGCATACAGATCCAGAATCAACAAAGTTTCTTTCACGGCCTCTTCTTTCGTAGCATGTGCCGTATGTCCTTCTTGCCAAAGAAACTCAGCTGTACGGATGAAGGGGCGCGTACGTAATTCCCACCGTACAACATTTGCCCATTGATTAATAAGCAACGGGAGATCACGATAAGATTGAATCCAATCTTTATAGGTATTCCAAATAATGGTTTCCGATGTGGGCCGCACGATGAGTTCTTCTTCTAATTTAGCGGTAGGATCAACAATGACACCGTTACCATTTGGGTCATTCATCAAGCGGTGATGCGTTACAACAGCACATTCCTTCGCGAAGCCTTCAACATGCTGGGCTTCTTTACTCAAGAAACTTTTAGGGATAAACAAGGGGAAATAAGCATTAACGTGGCCGGTATCCTTGAACATTTTGTCCAACTGCGCTTTCATTTTCTCCCAAATAGCAAAACCATTGGGTTTGATCACCATGCAGCCCCTTACAGCCGAATGATCTGCCATACCTGCTTTTTTCACAATATCATTATACCATTGTGAATAGTCTTCTGATCTACTGGTAATTTCTTTTGCCATGAGTAATAGATGTATTATTTATATAACAGAAGGGGCGAATACACGAGCGAATGCAACTCGCTCTTACGCCCGTACATACATAAAAATCTTAAACATATGTTAAGTAAGTGACATAAATTGTTGGTTCCCGTCCTAATATTGTAGGAAAAAGGGTAAATTTAACAGTTTTAACAAGCGTTTTTCCAAACTTTAAAAGATTTTTAACTGAAAATCTGCCACAAAAGTAATAAATTACGGCTGTAACTTGTAAGAGAGTCACGGTAATTACATTAAAAACATAATTCAGATGAAAAAGTATAAAATTTCGACCTTTATTATTGCACTCTTCGTAACGAGTATCTCGACGATTAGTTTTGCGCAATATGATGATGTTTATTACAATCCAGATGAGGAAGAACGCTATGAAGAGACTTCGGAAGAATATTATTATTCAGAAGAGGATCAAGATGGAGGAGATACCTACATCACGAATAATTACAATTACGATGACGATCAATTTGATAACTTCGATGACTATTATGAGTACGACTATTACTACTCTTCAAGAATTCGTCGTTTCCATAACCCATATAGAGGTTTTAACTTCTATGATCCTTGTTATGTAAATTATAATGCTTACAACCCATATGGTGCTTATAATTATTTTCCTGGTAATAATATCTATGTGACTTTTAATAGTTACAATGATTTTAGAAGGTTCCAAAGATGGAATCGCTGGAATCGCCGGAGCAGTTTCTCTTCCTGGAATAGCTGGAACAATCCTTACAATTCCTACGTCTATTATAATAGCTGGAACAATCGTTGGAATAATCGCTACAATAACTTCTACGGTTATAATAGTTTCTATGGCAACAACGTCTACGGTGGTTCTGCATACAATAGCTATAATAACGTTTGTGCTCCAACAAATTACTGGACGAATAACGGCGCAGGTGCTGCCAATAACATTAGCAACGGTACCTACTATGGGGCTAGAGGCAATACCAGCTCAACGATACCGGCTTCTACAAGAGGTAATACTGGTGGTGCCACCAAGTCTGCAAGGAATAATAATAACCATACGAGTAAGTCTACAAAGTATACTTCTACTCCTCGCCCTGTAAAAAGAGATGCTAAAGCGACAACTAAGAGTACTAGAAGTACGACCAAAAGTACTGCTCCGAGTAAGTCAACAAGATACGATAGTAAGGTAAGAACTGGCAAAAGTTCAAAACCATCAAGAAGTAGTTCTTATGGTAAGTCTTCTAGAAATAACAATTCTTACAAACCTTCCAGAAGCAGTACCAAGTCTAGCAGATCATCTTACAAAAGCAACAGAAGCAACTCTTCTCGTTCTTCTTACAACAAATCTTCTAGGTCTTCTAGCAGATCATCTTACAAAAGTAGTGGAGGTAGCTCAAGAAGTAGCAGAAGTAGTGGTACTCGTTCTTCCAGAGGAAGTAGAGGGAATTAATACTAGCACGAAAAAATCTATAGAAAAATATTCAGATAAAGATATAAAAAGTGGAAGGGAGTCATATCCCGACCACTTTTTTTTTAACCAAAAAACTTAAAACATGAACAGGATTCTTTTCCTTATTGTTTTCACACTCGTCCTAAATTATACCCATGCCCAAACTGTTAGTGATGCCCTCCGGTTTACCAATCTTCAAACAGAAGGTACGGCTCGAACCGTCGGATTAGGAGGCGCCTTTGGTGCGATTGGAGCCGATTACACTACTATTAGTACAAATCCAGCAGGGTTAGCCGTATTCAGGAATTCGGAATTGGTTTTAACACCAGCCCTTAATATTATCAACACCAACGCTACCCTACTCAATTCCACAACCCCACGAGCTTTTGATGAGAAAAAGATCAATTTCAATTTTAGTAACATTGGTTTTGTCATTAATAACACGCCTAGCAACTCCAAGTGGAAAACCTCAAACTGGGCTTTGGGCTTCAACCGCATAGCCAATTTTCACGGAAGGCATTATTACCAAGGCAACTCTCTTGGCTCCATAACGGAACGTTGGGTCGAACAAGCTAATGCGGGACAATTTTTAGATTATGAATCTAATCTGGCCATAGAAACCGGAGCGGTCTTTTATTTTGATAAAGACACCGCTTATGTCAATGATTTCGCATTTTCACCGGAAGACCCACTAGTTGAAAAAAGCCAGCAAGTTGCCACAAAAGGAGGTATAAACGAGATGGTATTGTCTTATGGTACCAATTTTCAAAATCGGTTAATGATAGGATTTACCATTGGTGTGCCCTTTATTAAGTACGAAGAAGAACGCGATTATTATGAAATGGATGACAATGACTCCATCTTCATTTTTGACGATTTGCACTTCTCACAAAACTTGACTATTGAAGGCATTGGAGCGAATCTTAAAGTTGGGGCAATTTACCGGATCAATCAAATGTTTCGGGTAGGTCTCGCAGTCCATACGCCGACAAGGTATAGTTTATCCGATACTTTTAGTAATACATTGGAATATGGTTATACCCTAGATGATCCGTATACAGGTGTCCCTACCCCATATAATTTTGAGTCTAGCTCCCCGGATGGTGAGTTTACCTATCGGTTGAGAACGCCTTGGCGATTCTTGGGTAGTTTAGGGGTAATTATCCGGAAAATAGGTTTACTGAGTGCAGAACTAGAATGGGTGGATTACGGTGCGGCCAGTTTCAACCTTGCTACTACTTCGGATAATCCAGATGACAAAGCATATGAATTGGAGCTAAATGATAATATAAGCAACCAGCTTGGCCGAGCCTTAAACTTCCGAGCAGGAGCAGAATATGCTTACAAAAAGTTCCGGTTTAGGGGTGGAATTAGTATAAATGGCACGCCATATGCAGCAGATAACATCATAAACAAAGCATACAGCGCTGGAATAGGTATACGAGAACAGAACTTTTATATGGATTTTGCGTATAGATTATTCAAACAAGAAGATCAGTTGACGCCATATGTTTTAGTAGAAAATCCAGATCGGGCGCAACTTGTCGAACAACGTACTAATCAAAACAAATTTCTACTCACCTTTGGAGTAAAATTTTAAACATACCAAAAGGTATAATCCAAACAAAATATCATTTTGCATAAGGGGTTTTGTAGTTCACTTGATGGGTTTGTGAATCGTCAAAAGCATAGCGATTAAGTATGATGATGTCTAAGATCAATTCACCAACATGCTCTTAATCGCTATGAAATCTCTTGCATTCCAGCAATTACAATGAACAATTATTTAAGGCAAATATTTTAAGTTGCCTTAACTTTTGGGATTTTTGCCATAAAATGCCTATTTTGGATATTAATCTTATCGTTCATATAGGGATGGGCGTCATAAAATTAGAGAAAGAATTTATAGACAGGCCTTTTCTATGGCTATTACTGATGATTCCAAAAGTTACCCCCGCGCAATATTATTGATGTAAACATAGCTTATGGGTTTTACCTTTAAAAATTTTGTTTTTATATCTCTAGGATGCCTCCTGAGTTCCGCCATTGTAGCGCAGCAAGATGCAAAAGAGTATACAGCTTGGTATCCAGATGTAGATGAAAATAAATTGATTGAAACCAAATGGCGGTATACTTATGCCCTGCACTTGGAGTCTAATACGATTATACATCAGGCAGAAAAAGACTATGAATATTTCCTGAACTTCAAGTTTGACTACACTTATGAACAATTCCTCAATGGTAGCATGACCAAAGGGAACTGGAGTTTGAACAAGAATGATTTATTCTATTCTTTTCGGCATATTAATAAGTTTGTCATTGCCAAAATAAAGAGTCAAACACTAATCCTCGAATTTACTCAAACCAAAAGTAAGGGTACCTATCAATACCATTTTGTCCGAGTAGAATCAGATGAAGCGCCATTCGTGAAACCACCGAATGAGTTACCTGATGTCAATGTTGAGGCGTTGAATCCTTCCAGCAAAAAACCTTGGTGGATGCGAACGGCCAAAAAGAAAAAGAAAAAACGCAAAAGAAAATCAGATCGTGTAGCGGAAAAGCCAATTTATATTAATATTGAACTCATCGGTGGTGGCTATTATGGCGGCGTTGATCCTGTATTGCGGGATTATATTCAGATCAAGAGTAATGGTAGATTGATACAAGAATTTAAAAGTATCCATAACGGGCTAATTGTAAAAAAGAAAAATATTCCGAGGGAAGAATTGGAGCAATTTGCAGAATATATTATTTCTAAACAGTTTTTTAGTTATGAGAGACTTTACGATTGTGAATCTTCTATTTGCCAGCAAAGGAAACATACCAAACCTACACCCATTCCACTAAGGCTTGCTGTAGCCTATGGTAACCAGAAAAAAGTGGTGACGATTTCCATCTGGGGAAAGGATG
>JAHDGC010000247.1 GCA_020627865.1 Saprospiraceae bacterium
CCATGATTATTTCCAGCAGCAGCAACAAACAAATGGCCTGCCGCTTCCGCAGCTTGAAGGGCTTCATACAAGGTCGCAGTATAACGACCGCCGCTCCAACTGTTGTTGCTGATCGGGAAGCCCATATCCAGTGCATAATGTATCGCGTCCACCGCATCCGCAGTACTTCCGCTACCATTATTCCGCAACAATTTTAAGGCAGCCAACTTCACATTCCATGCCACCCCTGCGACACCGATACCATTATTCCCTTTCGCTCCTACCGTTCCGGCACAGTGTGTTCCATGTGAATGGTCATCATATGGGTTATTGTCATCGTAAGCAAAATCCCAGCCGACGAAGTCATCCACATAGCCATTACCATCGTCGTCAATACCGTTTTCATCGCCGGGATCAAAGACCCAAGTCCCGTTTATAAATTCTAAAACATGGCCATCCCCATCTGCATCCTCTTCGAGGTTTTGCCAGATGTTATCTATCAGGTCTTCATGTTTCCAATCAATGCCAGTATCAATAATGGCAACGGTAATACTATCCCTTCCGGTGGTGATGTCCCAAGCTGCTAGCGCGTTAATATCAGCACCAGATATGCAGCCGTTTTGTCCGATGTTTTCCATCCCCCAAAGGTGATGAAAGAAAGCATCATCGGGAATGGTTTCCTCAACAGAAACAATGTAGTTAGGTTCTGCAAACACAATGTCAGGATGACCGGTGTATTCCTTACCCAATGCCTCCATGTCCACATCTTCTTGGGTATCAATCTCTAGCAGTTCAACACCCAGTTGGGGATAATGCCGGAGTGTTTTTGCTCCGATCCGGTTTTTAAAGATTGCCTTTTCGGACACTGTTTTGTCGGGTTTCCATTTGATGAGTAATTGCTTGGCTACACAGGGTGTGTTTTGGCTAAATGTTATCGTTAGTTTTAATAAAAAAAGGATAACAAAAATTGGTTTTAAAGTGGTAAAAATTTTCATGTTATTTTTTTATGGTGAAGTATTAACAGGAATTTACTGGGTTGACAAAATAAACGAACAACATACAGAACAAAAATAACATATATTTTAAATACTTTTTTGTACTTTTATTGCAGAATCCAAAGCTATTTATGATCTAAATGATAAACTACGCTATTAACAATCAACATATTATATAATAACCATATAACAAATTCCAAATAATGTTACTCATTGACTTGCTCAATTCTTTTTCAGAAATAGAGTTGAACCGTTTTTCTCGTTTTGTAAATGCTGCCTATTTCAATACAGACCAGTATGTTACCAAGCTTTTGGATTTACTACAAACGCATATTATCCGACAGACGGCATTCAACACGATAAGCCAAAGCAAAATCTTTCAACAATTAAACTACAAATCTGAAATAGTTGGCACTACTTTAAATAAAAGGCAGAACAAGATACTCCATGCTAAGATGAGTGATCTACTAAAATTGGCCAAAAAGTTTTTGTATATTGAAACAATACAGGAGCTAACGGCTTCCGAAAAGGAATTGCTCTACCGGCGATTACTCGATAAGAAACAATATCAATTAATTACACGAAGCTTGGCAAAGGACAAAAAATTATTACGACACATAACTGCAAAAGATATAGCCTACTACAATTTTTCATTTCAAGTGGAAAAGGCAAAATTCATGCAAATGCATCAAACCGGATTATTGCTAAAAAAAGATAATTTACCAGAACTTACCGAAAGTTTAGACTTGTATTATATTTTGAATAAACTGAGTTTACATGTTGCCGCCCTGTCCCTAGCTAATGCCTCTGCCCAAAAAGAATATGATTTTTCTGCTATGGAAGCGATTGCCCCATTGCTAGATTTACCACAATATGCCAACCAGCCTCTTGTAAAAATTTACCGTTGCGTCATCAAATTGATTCAAGCAGGTAATGATACAATATACCATCAATTATTAACCTTACTGGAAGAGCACGCTTCGGTTATTCCACAACACAACCTAAACGACTTTTACATTGCAGCAAGTAATTTTTCATCTGCACAAATCCGAAAAGGCAATGTTACATACAGCAAAAAATTATTCCAACTCTATAAAATTATGGATGCTAAAAACTTGATTATAGAATCAGGGTTTGTTCCTATAAAAAAACTAAAAAATGCCATTACGTTGAGCTGCAAGGTCAAGGAATTTGAATGGGCAAAAATGATGATAGACAAATATCGCCCTGCCATAAAAAAAGGACAACGGGATAGTGTCTGGCACTTTAATTCGGGATTGATTGCTTTTTATCAAAATGATTTCAAAACAGCGATCAGCCATTTTATTCGAGTTGACAAAATTAATCTGGCCTATGATGTGGATTGCAAAATTATATTGTTGAAATCTCATTATGAAATGGATAAGGATTATGATGAAAGAACCATGCGGATATTTCGCTCGGCAGCACAATTTATCAAAAACAACAAGTTGCTTCCGAAAGCACATAAAAAGGGATACCAAAATTTGATCAATATTGTCATCAGCTTGTATAGGTTCCGCCACAAGGCAGGCAAGCAATCTCTAGAGCGTATCCGGAAAAAACTAGAGGGTTTTGATATGGTCGGGGATAAGGAGTGGTTACTAGAAAAAATTCAGATGCTAGAACCGTAAAGCTTCAGGAGACGGAGTGCAATCCGTCCGTCCCTACGGCAAACCCGCAACATCCGCACATCGAAAATGCCCTTCCGGACAGGCCCTCTTCCCGTGCAAGCCACAGGGCCGACAGGCCAACTTTTCGCCCGTCTCTACAACACGGCTATTTTCAGACAGCGGCCAAAAACCAAAAGCGGGAATAGTAGAACAATATATAGCCGTAACAGGCGCATTTACAGCAGAGGCAAAATGTAGCGGAGCAGAATCATTAACAAAATTCATAACGGCACCTTTCATCAAAGCAGCCGATTCGAGGAAACTGAGCTTACCTGCCATATTTTCAATAACAGCATGCTTACTTTTCTCTAAAATTTTCTGACAGGCGGTTCTATCATCAGGGCCGCCAAGCAAGTAGATCGTTGCATCAGGATTAAGTTTATCACAAAGGGCGACCCATTTTTCTGCTGGCCATTGCTTGGTAAACCAAACGGAAGTTGGTGCCATGCAATAATATAATGCAGGAGGATTTACTTTTGCAAAATCTGCTGGCTGGGGATACAATTTGGGTAAGATCTTTTTATCGTCGCTCAGGTGCTGGATCAAGGCCAGATTTCGATCCGTTTCATGAATGGGGTTTTCCTTGTTTCCAATCTGGTGTTTGATTTTTTTGGTAAAAAAAATGGCCAGAGGGTTCTTATCAAAACCGACAATTTCCCTCGCACCGGACAATGCACTGACTAGTCCCGTAGAGGCAAAGCGCTGCAAGTTGACCACCAGATCATATTTTGTTTTTCTTACCTGCAAGATGACCTGCCACAGATGCGCATATTTCTTTGTTTTTTTATTCCAAAGAATGACTTGATGAACAAAAGGGTGTCCTTTCAACAGCCCCTCATTCCCTTTACGCATCAAAAAGTCTATTTCCGCATCGGGATAGTGTACATGGAGTTTTTCCAGTACAACCGTAGCCAAAACAACATCGCCAATGAAGGCGGTTTGTATGATTAATATTTTTTTCAAAATTTGTAAAAAAAATTTATTAGTGGCAAAGATAGGATAAAGAAAAATAATAGCCATCAGGCATTCCTTACAAAGATTTTAAAGTTTCAAAAAATAACATTAAAACAAAATATTATACTGCACAACAAAAAAACAAGGCTAAAAATTATAATAAAATTCTATTGCCTGTATGAAATAATTACTATAATTTTGCGTCATATATTCGTCGAGATTAAGAATATGTTGTTTTAAAGTAATTAATTTTATACTAAAAAAACAATCATTTATCTAATGAACGACATAAAGTTTTTAATTTTTTTATCACAAAATAATCGGACAAAAACCGACGTTTTTGCAAGAAACACTTACGAAGTAGCAAGTAAAAAATTAAAAGGCAAAAGTAAGCCCTTGTTAATCAAAGGCTCATAACAAATTCAATGCTGAAGTAATTTTTTAAACGTTACTAAAAAAAGAGAACAAAATGAAGTTAACCAGAATCTCATTAGCTATTTTTATCCTTTCTATTGCTTTTGCATCTGCTACTTTTGCACAAAAAAGTACCTCAAAAAAAGCTGCTTTCTCCAAAGGTCAGATTGATGCCAATATCGGTATCGGCATGAACATGTCTAGCATCACAAATGGCATGAAAGCCTATATGCTACCGGTTGGTGCCAGTATTGATTATGGGATTTCCAATAAGCTAAGTGTCGGATTAAATGTAGGATATGGTGCAGTAGAGATGTTTATCCCTAACTTTAAAATCAGAGCAGCGGAGGCGACAGATGATCCTTCTATCATTGCCCCGACTAAAGAACAAATCATGGTAATCGCAGCCCGCTTTGCTGTTCATTATAATAAATTTGAAAAACTAGATTTTTACGGTGGCCCAATTCTTGGCATGCGGTATTCTTTGGTATCTCCAGTTGATGCGCCCAACAGCGTTAAAACCGTTTTTGAATCAGAGGAAACAGAAAAGAAAATAGCTTATGGTGCTTTCATCGGCATGCGCTATCACGTGTTCAATAATCTGGGTGTTTTTGCAGAACTAGGCGCTGCACATGCGGCCTTTCAGCTAGGACTCAATTTTAAATTATAAAGAAAGAGTATAATACGCAATATCAATCATATGAAAGAGACACCTTGTAGGAATACAGGGTGTTTTTGCTTTTATACATTTTAACATTTTTTTTTAAAAAATATTTGCATATATCAACGAATAGACCCAACTTGCAGTAACGTTATGAACGTTAACTATATGAAAGCTAGAATAATTAGAGCTAGAGATCTAAACATCTCAACTTACTAAAAACTGTTACTAAGTTTGTTTTAATCCAAACAAAGCTATATTAAAATTTCAATGGCCTGGTCTGTACTTCATTGTGCAACCATCCCTAATCTGTATTATGAAACGATGTTCCCTTCTCCAAGTGGAGATCGGATAATAGTATTGCTATGCCTACATCAAAAATAAAATTAAAAATCAATGAAAACATTACAATTAAACTTCATCCTTTTACTTTCCATTTTTATCGTCAATTATTCTTTTGCTCAAAAGAAAGAAAAAGATCCGGTCTCCTTTTCTAAACATCAATTGGATATAAATTTAGGAGCAGGACTCAACATGACAACCATGTTAAATAACGTCAAGGCACATGTTGTCCCTATAAGTGTGAGTCTTGATTATGGCATTACCAAAAACATTAGTTTGGGTTTCAATGCTGGATATGCTTCCGTTGGTGTATTTATACCCGACTTTAAACGCCGTCGCGCTGCTGCCATAGACGATCCGGATTATCTCACCCCGACCAAACAACAAATAGTGACCATGGGAGTTCGCATAGCCGCACATTACAGTAAATATGAAAAGGTAAATTTCTATGGTGGGCCAATTATCGGAATGCGGTATTCGTTAATAACTCCTGCCGATGAACTCAACAGTATTAAAAGGGTTTTTGAAGCGGAGGAAACCGAACACAAATTAGCTTTCGGAGCATTTGTTGGAATACGTTACTATATTGTTAAAAATATGGGCATTTTTGCAGAGCTTGGCGCTTTACATGCACCATTTCAGGTTGGGGTAAACTTCAGACTCTAACGGATAACACCTGCCCCAAGCAATACACTTCCCAGATTATTTCCATTTTCAAATTGTACAGATTTTGACAACAACACGATTTCAAAATCTGTACAATTTTATGTTGTTAGACCATTCAAAACCCAACACCTTATCAAATGTTTTGTCCCCTACCACAATAATTAACACTTTTTTCCTCGTCATATTCTTGCATGTTATTTCAAATACTCTCAAATTGCAACAAAAATAAACTTGCTAGAATTATACAAAAAATTATTAAAGCTAGGTTTCCCCCCACAAATCTAGAATAACTTATTAAATCAATTAATCACTAGTAGAAACACAGATGATAACATTTAATTATCACTATACTTCGTCATGCTAGCCTGCTCAGAATTCCCCGGAAAACAGAGCAAAAACTATGTTAAAACCATTAAATATATTTATGTCCTGAGGTACTAAAGATTCCACCATCTCAGCAAACATTACCATCAACTTTTTTTAACCCAAACAATGCTATACCGATGTAAATACTAGGACAGCATCCTACCAAAGTAGGTCCAATACGCTCTTAAAAGCTCGGTATAAAATAAAGCGGTCTATCCCCAACGGTAGATTAAGCAACAATATTTCTATGTACACTTAAAAATAAAAATTTATGAAAACTTTTCAGTTATTTGTTATGATTTTAATCGCAATCTGCAACAGTGCTTTTGCACAAGAACAGGAGAAAGTACGAAAGAAAAAAGAAGACCCTGTTTCTTTTTCCAAACATCAATTTGATGTCAATCTAGGAGTCGGACTCAACATGACGACTATTGCCAATGGGACTAAAGCACATGTTTTTCCGATAAGTGCCAGCATGGATTACGGGATCGCCAAGACCGTCAGTTTAGGATTCAATTTGGGATATACTTCCGTTGCCATGCATATCCCTAGTTTCAAACGTAAAATTGCAGAAGCTACGGGAAACCTAGATCTTCTCAAGCCAAGGAAACAACAAATTGCCACAATAGGTATCCGACTTGCGGCACATTATGGCCAATACGAAAAAGTAGATTTCTATGGTGGCCCGATCATTGGGATGCGCTATTCCTTGGTAACGCTCGCCGGGGAATTGGATAGCATTAAACGAGTTTTTGAAGATCCAGCGACCGAACGCAAAGTAGCTTTTGGAGGATTCGTTGGCATTCGTTATCGCTTTGTAAAAAACATGGGGGTATTTGTAGAACTTGGTGCTTTACATGCTGCATTTCAGGTGGGGGTGAATTATAGGTTGTGATAAATATTATGGTGCCAACAATTACCATTGATAATTATCAGGAAATAAAATGATAATTATCAATGGCAATTATTTTAAAAATAGTAGCTTTGCCTTATGGCCAACAAGCAAAGCAATACAATTTTCAACTGGTATACCTACAGTGGTTCTTATCTGAATTTCCGAGTTGCGATTTTGTTATTTCTGTCCGCAACGACTATTGGAATTGCAGGCTTCATGCTGATAGAGAATTATGGTTTTGTAGAAGCTTTTTATATGACGGCCATTACCATCTCCACTGTCGGATTTGGAGAAGTTCATCCACTAAGTGATGCTGGGCGCATTTTCGTATCGGTGTTTGTACTTTATAATATTGGGATGTACACTTATGTACTCGCAGCTTTTACCAGCTTTATCGTTCAGGGAGAATTCATTAAAAATATCCACGACACCATGATTGAAAAAGAAATTTCAAAACTAAAGGATCATGTCATTATCTGTGGCTATGGTAAACACGGAAAGGAAATCGCTCAACATTTCATGCAACATGAATTGCCTTTTTTGGTGATTGAAAAAAATTTGGAACAGGTGGAGTTGATTCAGAAAAGCGATGACAAAATTCTTTACATCCATGATGATGCCACACAAGATCAAGTTTTGATTGCTGCCGGCATAAAGCAAGCAGGGGCATTGATTTCCGCCTTACCTAACGATTCGGATAATGTATTCACCGTGTTAACTGCCCGACAATTAAATTCGAATTTAAAAATAATCAGCCGTTCTCTGGACATTCAAAATACTGGAAAACTAAAAATGGCCGGCGCCGATCATGTCATTACACCAGAACAAATTGGCGCTTTTTATATGGCAACATTGGTCAATAAACCGGGCGCTGTAGAACTATTTTCCTTTATCAGTCGGGAGCGGGTTTCGGATATTCATTTTGATGAAATCTCCCATAAATCTATCAGCGCAAAATATGGAGATTGCACTTTAGAAGTATTACAGGTCAGAAAAAATTCAGGGGCAAATGTCATCGCTTTACGAAAACCTAACAATGAATTTGTGATTAACCCCGTTCCGGAAACCAGATTGCAACCCGGGGAAAGCCTTATTATTCTTGGAGATGAGAAGCAGTTGGCGGCCTTTCGGGAGCATTATTTGTAAAGTTTGAAATCGGCCAGCACGCGCTTAATCCCTAAAGGAAGACCCTTTACGACGTCACAGGAAAATCAATACTCAAAACCGGAACTTTGGCATGATTAACCACCGCTTCCACATTACTTCCCACAACTATTCTTTTTAAAGGATGGCGATGTTGATTAGAAATAACAATCAAATCTGCATCAATTTCTGCTGCAAATTTTCTGATCCCAGCATCCACCGTCCAATCCCGATAAAAATGGGTTTTGCAAACCAAATCTCCACACATGGCCTTGAAGTCTTCCATCGATGCTTTTGCCAAAATATAAGGCTGACTAAACCAACCGGAATTGTTCACCTCTAACAAATGAATTTCCGGACGATAAGGCTGGACAAAATCCAGCATGTATTGAAATGCCTTTTCTTCTCCTTTATTAAAATTAGAAGCATAGACTACCTTTTTGATTTTATAATCTCGTATATCTTCCTTCACGACCAGCACCGAACAATGTACACCCCGCACAACCTTTTGCGTATTCGATCCAATAAAATATTCCTGCTTTCCACTGGCACCATGTGAACCCATCACGATAAAATCAATATCATAATTTACAACAGCCTCTTTTATATTCTTAAGCAATTTACCGGCGACCCAATAAGTCTTAATGGTCACGTTTTGTGCTTTGGCTTTTTCTACCCATTCTGAAAAAAGCAACTCTGTATTTTTTATTTTTCGCAAATCCGCTGCATTGTAACTTTCTTTATCTTGGGCATCCTCTCCTTTCTTTTTTTCGATATCCAATGCCGTAAAAAGATGGAAGGTTGCACCGTAATACTTGGCTAATGCTAAAGCGACCTCGCTTGCATTCGCGGCACAGGCAGAAAAGTCGCTTGGAACTAAGATGTTTTTCATATCATTGCGTTTTAAGGTTGACTTTCTCCAAAGTTGTAGTTGTGCAAACTTAATATTTTTGTTGCTCTTGTCACAACAAAACTAAAGAAAAGTAAGCAAGCTCCAAATGAACTACCCCGACCCAGAGGGTACGGGGTATCGCCCCACAAGGCTAAACA
>JAHDGC010000248.1 GCA_020627865.1 Saprospiraceae bacterium
TTGAAACGAAAGGTT
Source organism: Saprospiraceae bacterium (assembly GCA_020627865.1). Classification (GTDB taxonomy): domain Bacteria; phylum Bacteroidota; class Bacteroidia; order Chitinophagales; family Saprospiraceae; genus JAHDGC01. The sequence goes on from JAHDGC010000248.1 coordinate 16, forward strand.
ATTTCTGACTGAAACTAACAAAAATGAAAAAAGACAAATACATATTTACATCAGAAAGACTCGGTTTCCGAAATTGGACCAATAGGGATGTAGACGAATTTGCAAAACTCAATGCAGATGAAACCGTAATGGAACACTTCCCAAAAACACTATCCGAAAAAGAAGTTGAAGAATTAATAGAAAAACTTAGAGAGCATTTCGAAAAAAACGGATTCACCTATTATGCAACGGAGATATTAGCAACAAAAGAATTCATTGGAATGATAGGGTTGGCATACCAAGAATACAAAACAGTATTTACACCTGCAATTGATATAGGCTGGAGATTGAAAAGAAGTGCTTGGGGCAAAGGATATGCGACGGAAGGGGCAAAGCGATGCGTTGAATATGCATTTGATGAATTGGGTATAAACAAAATCATATCAGTTTGTACGATAAAAAATCAAAAGTCTGAAAATGTAATGAAGAAAATTGGCATGACAAAAATAGGGGAATTTAATCATCCTGAAATGATTCATCATCCAGCATACGAAAAACATTTTTGTTATGCAATAAAAAAGTTGTAAAAGGAGGAATTGAAAAAAGAACTGCGGCTATATAGGCGTCATGTTGGACTGCGCTGTATGGCTGAAAAGATTTATTTTGTAAAATAAGATTAAAAACTAAGTCGAAACGGTAAAAAATGCTTACATTTAATGGCTAAAAAATATAAATACAAATTCAGGAGAGAAAATGAATAAAAAAGATGTGTCCCCAAGTGGGGGGAATAAACCCATTATACTAAAAGGGCCTTGGAATGAAAGATGGCGTAAAATACTGCATCCTGCAAAATTATCGGATTACTATATCTCGGATTATGGTCGCATAAAAGCAGTGGACAGGGGCACTAAAAACGAGAGAGAATTAAAAGGTTCGAAAGGGAATGCTGGTTACAGGCGATTAAACTTGCGGTTAGAAGATGATCGGCGTTTGAGTATCTATATCCATAAATTTGTCGCAGAACATTTTATAGAAAAAACAAAGGAAGATGAAGAATTAAAAAGAATCTATGTGGTTCATATCAATAGAGACAAAACCAATAATCATTACAATAATTTAAAGCGCGTGAACAGGGCAGAGTTGACGCAAAGGCATAAGGAAATGGGCGTAATTAGCCATGAGGTGAACAAGAAGAAACTCCTCATTAAAATGAACGAGACAAAGGTATTGATCTTGAAGAAGCGGTTGAAAGCAGGTAAGACCAAAAAGAAAATATTGGCCAAGCAGTTTGATATTACCATGACGCAGTTGCGGAGAATAGAAAGCGGAGAGAATTGGGGGCATGTGAAATTGGAGGAAGATAGTTTGGAAAATAAGTAAGTAGATATTAGATGCTAGATATTAGACGTTAGACCTACCTACGTGACTTGTCAGGCAGGTCTGTGTAGTGCTGTGCTATCGGAGGTGTAGGCAAATGTTATAACACAAGAAAAAAAGCAGAAAATGAATATTGATTTACAACGCCACCAACTCAAACTGAAACAACCGCCCTTTCCCGCCTTTTCCCTCCGAGCTAATATACATAATACTACCATCCGGTTCAAAGCAAATACCCTCTGGTTGCCGAGCTGCCTTTTCCTTGATTTGAGCAATGTGTAAAATTTCGCCCTCTGCCGTCATGACGATAATTAAATTACCAACAGCAGATAAAACATACAAATGACCGAGCCTAGGATGCACGGCAATACCCGATGGGGCAAACCTTAATAAATCGGATAGACTAAAAAGTCTGTCTTTTAATTTTTCCACTTTTTCCGATGCGGCCTGTTTGGCTAAATATTGATCTATAGCCGTTCTGCGGATACGGATAGTTTTATCTTCCCGTAGTTTTTTTGTTGTAAGATCAAATAAATAAATGGATTTGAAATCTCCTTTGTCTTTATCTGGATTAGCCTTGCAGGCAAGTAAAAGTGCATTTTCTTTTTGGTAAAAACTCAATCCTTCAACATCATGCTTCGTTCCCAACTCCGTCTTATATGTCGTTGTCTTTTGATCTGACCCGCCGAGATTTTGAATCTCATAAATATTGCCGTTACTCTTCAAGGTATAGATTTTGTTGCCAACTTGTTCCACACCTTCAAAGTCTCCGTTTTTGGCAAATTTAAAACTTTCGAGAATGGTGCCATCTTCCGAATTAATGGCGAAGACCTTCCCTTTCTCATCATTAACGCAAAACAAAGTGCCGGGTTTATCCGATATACTCAACCCAGAAATTTCGGTAAGACTATTGGGTAATTTAATACTTTTATCTGCATCCTTAACCCGGTAGGGAAATGCGGGAAAAAAAGTATCCACTTTTTCCGTTGTTGCTGCATTCAGCGTATCTTTTTTCTCTTTTTTAGCCAAGGCCTTTCGAGCTTTACTTTTGTCGTTTTTCTGGTCATCTTGACAAGATAAAGCAAATAATAATATGATTATATACAGTATATTAATAAATTTAATGTATTTTTGTTGATATTGAGCCATAAATATTGTGTTTTAATCTAAATTGTGGCAGCTTTCCCCCCAATCTGTCTGTTATCTATGTAAGTAGTATTGTATATGTATAAAAAAGCCGAAATCAAAACAAGAACCATGAGAAGTTTTCTTTTTTTATGTAAATATAGTATTTATTTTTTAGGGATACTTTTCTTTGTTGTTGCTTGCACTTCCCAAAGAAAGGCAGATGATTTTGTTCGTACCCACCACAATAAAAAAATTGTCAAGTATACCTACCGGGGCAAGCCTTATGTTGCGGCTTTGGATATTGCCGTAAACTTACGGAATAATCAAGTGGACGAATCATTGGTGATGGTGGAGAATGAACTTTCGGAAATTGCTTTAGGGAAAGGAATTTATTATTATGTAAATGTTGACATTGGGGAAACGATATTTTCAAATACACGACATCATAAAAAATTTGAATTGATTCTTGATCCACATGCAACTGTTTTGCCAGACTATTTTTCTTGGAATGAACTTATCGTTAGAGATGATAAAAAATTAATACAGCTTGAATTGGATACCAGGCAAATAACGGAGCCAGTGGAAGGAGCATTAGCTTTTCATTTTTATATTGATGATGGAGAACGGTTTCGGGTGTCTACACAAAAGGAGATTGTTTTGAAATATCCATATCAAATTATGCCTCCAAAAGATAACCCTGCTGAAAGGGAAGTACTCACCATTTTGACGACCGGTATCGAAGAGGTTATTGTCCCCGTGTTTACTTTGCAAGGAAGTATTTATGACCATCAAACCGGTATGCCTATAGACAATGTTTCCTTGAAACTAAAGCCGGATTGTCCAGACATTGAAACTTTACTTTTGGTGTCTGAAGCAGATGGTTCCTTTAGCTTTCCGATGGCGAAGGATTGTTGTTTTGCTTTGACGGCCAGCAAATCGGGCTATGTTGAACACAAGGCCAAAAATCTTTGTACCAATGAACTGAATGATTCGCATAACTTTACGACGACCTTGGCCATGGAACGGGTTACGATGTCGCCATATCCCGGAAATAAAAAAAATGATCGGGTAGAAGAGGCAGAATATGTCGCCGAAGAAATAGAAAGGGTTCCTGCCGGAACATCCTTTGGAGGAGAAGTTGGAACAACTTGGGAAGAAATTCCGACGGAGGTAGTTTTTGAAGAAGAGGTTGAGGCCGTAGAAGAATGGGAAAGTTTTCCCGCCGAAGGTACTGTCGATCCTGTTTGGCAACCAAATGGTTCGGAGGAAAATGAAGCGTCAGAAGAGGAAGCTATTTCTGAAGTTTCTGCCGCCGAAACAGCAGCTTGGGAACAAGTATTGGTTGATCCTTCCATCATGAAATTCCGTGATTATGCATCGGGTTTTCCAGATGGACATTATATGGAAGATGCAAAGGAGATGTTACAAGAAATGGACGAAGAAGATTTGATCGAAGATCTAGAGGGCAGCATGTTTTATCATGTCAAAGATACGATGGCTTATGGTGTTGACGAATTGGTGAGTATGGGGATTTCTGCAAATGAATTGTTGGAGAAAGATGAATTTGTGATAAAGGGACTTTCCGGATCAGTTAAAAGTGCCGAAGTGGAGAAGAAGGATATTGAAATTGGCCTCCGGATGAAAGCCAGTTTGATCGATCCTTCCGGTAATAAATTTAAGATTACACCACTTGAAAAAAATGAAGAAAGGGAACTTGATTTTTTGAACAAGGAACAACTTTCGCTCTGGCAATGGAACGTGATGCCGTTGACGGAAGAGCAGGGGAAACATCGCTTGCAATTTGCCGTTTCCAAAGTGAAGGAAGGACTGAGCGATCCGATTCCAGTAAAAGTAGTCGATGTTTTTGTTATCGTAAAACAGTCTTTTTGGCAACGAAATAAAACAGCTTTATTGCTATCGGGTTTCCTTTTAGGCTGCTTGGCTTTTGGCTACTTTTTTTATAAAAAACGGAAAGTCGAGGAAGATATTCGCCTGCATCTACCCCGTGAAAAGTTATATGGCATGATCCGGGAGAATAAGACGAGTGCCGCATTGGGTTTGTTGCACCAAAGTCTGAAAGATAAGCATCGAGGATTTTATAGAGAATTGTTGGCTATAGCGGCTAGAAACAAAGATTGGAACCAGAAAAATGTCGGCGGCATCGTCGATACCGAAACATTAACCCGACAGAAAAATAGTATTAATAAAGACTTGATCCAGTTTGTGGCGAAGATTACGAAGGATGTTTAAAAACGGTTGAAATAGAATTATAGCAATTTCCTTTGTAAAAACAACCATAATCCGTATATTTGTATCGTAACAAATTTCTCATGTGCATCTCACGCAATTATATATATCCAAAATTGCAGGCTATCTGATTACTCAGGTAGCCTCTTTTTTATTATGAAAATTTCTAGTCAGCTTTGATGCGGGTGTTGCATCTTTCATCAAGGCAAGAGTCTGCTCATTTTAGCAAACCATTCCGCCATCGACACTTAATACCGTACCCGTAATCATTTTTGATTTGTTTTGATTTAGAATATTTGGTATAAAGTTATAAATATGTTTTTATAGTAAAAGTAAAAAACAAATAAAAAGGGGGATAATTTGAAACATTATCCCCCTCGTTCAATTGTGAATGGGTGTTTATTCTTTGACAACAACAACACGCTTCGTTTGTATGCGGCGTTTGTCATTATCAATGGCGACAAGATAAAGGCCGCCTTTCCAAGTTTTAGTAGGAATGTTTAGTTTTACGATTTCATCCTTACCTTTTACCGTTTGGGTGAAATGAGTTTGGCCTAATAAATCCATGATGCTAACTTGATATTCGTGCCCCTTGTTGGCATCAAAACTGACCACAAAATTGCCCATGGTTGGATTCGGGTAAGTTGTGAATTCTTCTAATACAAGATCTCCTGATTTAGATCGTTGGAGTGCTGTATAATCGCAAGAAGTAACCTCAGACAGGGTGACACTAATTGTTGGAGAATTGCCATCATAACCATCGCTCAAAGAAACCATGATGCCCTGTACAATTCCAGCAATAGCGATGTCAACACTGCTTTGGTTTGCACCGCTGAATGTTCCGTAAACAATTGTACTGCCCGTTTCATCTATATAACTTACTTCAACAACATCGGTATATCTTCGTGATGGATTTCCAGACTCAACGGCATCTAAGTTGCTTATGGTAAATGTAGGATTAGCCTGGTCGGTCAAGGAAATAGCGGTGGATGTACTGCCGGAATCACTGTGTTGTAACTCTGAGGAATCGAAAGCTGTTGTATTTGAACAGTCGTTTGGATCCTCATCACAGATACCATCTCCGTCAAGATCAATACATGGTGGTGTACTGTATTCACAAGAAGTAACATCTGTAAGGCTGATACTCATACTAGAGTTCCCGCTGTCGCCATCTGTGCCATCTGTTAAACTTACCGTTATGGATTGCACAAATCCATCTATAGTAACCAGTACAGTGCTAACATTATTTGCACTATAAGTGCCATAGGCCTGAGTAGTGCCATTGCCATCAACATAAGTTACGCTAACTTGTTCTACATATTGTCTGCTAGCAGGGCCATTTGTTTTTGTAGAAATATCCGAAATGGTAAAAGAAACATCTTGATTGCTATTGGTATAGCTCAAGGTTGTGGAATTGGAACCCGTTCCAGAATGCGTTAGTGGATTGTTGGGGAAGGTTTTGTTAACATCAGAACAATCATCCGTGTCATTTGCATCACAAATGCCATCACCATCACTGTCTTGAAATACGCCGACACAATTACAATTACCGTTGTACGTATCATTTTCGGTGCAAACATCTCCATCATCGCAAGCCGTTCCTATTAGGGCATCATCAAAGTCATCGCAAACATCATCAGCATCGCAAACACCGTCATTATCAGCATCAAGGAATGCGCCGATACAGTTGCAGTTGGCATCATAAACATCATTGGTTGTACAGCTATCATTATCATCACAGGCAGTGCCAGCTAAAGCCGCGTCGCAAGTATCATCAGCATCACAAATGCCATCGTTGTCAGAATCTTGGAAAATTCCTGCACAGTTGCAATCTGCATCGTAAACATCATTAATCGTACAGTTATCATTATCATCACAAGATGTACCCGGTGTGCAGCTATTCGTGACTTTGTCATAACAAAAGTTTGTCGATTCTGAACTGCCGAAAGTTCCACCAGAAGCGATAATGTTGCCTTGTTCATCCGTTACCTGATAGGAACCTTCTCCATATTGGCAACAAAGACCATCACCATAACTATCCTGCATGACAAAATCATAACAACCATCGTAAATGCATATGGTTGCGGTTTGTGTAGCGGGAGAAGAAGTGTATCCAGCTCCATTGAATACAATTTGACCGTTTGAATCTGTGATAACCCAACTGGTTTCTGAAGGATAATCATCTACAGTAATGGAAATGGTCGTGAGTGTGCAGTTGGTACAAGGCGTCGGTATACATGGGTCGTCATCGTCTGGATCATTCGCCCCACAAAAGCCATCTTGATCTTTATCCGCAACAACGATACCGGTGCAATTACAATAAGAATCAATCGCATCATTGATGGTACAAGGATTGCCATCATCACAAGGGTTTCCAAATTCTGTACACTCCTCGCAAGGAGAAAGACACTCCGCATTGTAAACATTGTTTCTGATTAAGTCTCCGGGCTGAGGGCCAAACCCTTGATTCAAATTGATCCCGACAGAAGTCAGGTGGCAATAACTCATGATGGTGCCTCCATCCTGTGGAATAATCGGGTTGTTGGCATCGTAGCAACTAGCAGGATTGGAAGAACCTTGATTACCACAGTCATCTATCTGAGTATCGTTGCCGTTCCAGTAACAGTTGTGGGTATGTGGCGAACCTAAGTTGTGTCCAATTTCGTGTGTCAATACATTTACAGTCCAAGAATAAACCGGTACATCTTGATAGCTTGTATTTATACCACTATAGGCTGTTCTATTTCTATTGGCGCAAAGCACGTTAAGGTGTGCAATTCCGCCACCGCCTCTAGTGCCGATAAGGTGAGCAAGATCACCATTAATATTTCCATTTAAAGCTGCTGTAAATTGGTTGAGATAATCACTGGTGGATGGGCCGGTATATGGATCTTCTGTATCCCAAATTAATATTTGATTTATGGTGATGTTAATGGATTCATTGGCATATAAAATAGCAACTTGGCTGAAAGCGCCCGCTACGTAATTATAAGTTGCGGCTACGCTACCAAATTGCAAGAACAAATCATGATCTATTTCAAGATACATTCTCAGGCAGTTCTCCGCATTCCGGTAAGCTGTGTTGTGCATGTTGTTATTAATTTTTCGCTCCGCTTCTTGTTTTAGGTCTTCCGTAAAGCAAGCCAGTGCAGGTTGTTCTGCAAGGTCTGTTTCTTCATAAAGTATATATTGGTCGGATTGTCCGAGTCTTCCAAGGGTGTATGTTTTTTCGCCAGTGTCAATTGTGCCGGATAATTCGTCTTGGAAAATGCTGACCGTAACTGTAGAATTTTCTTTACCTTCAACAGCTCCCCAATAAAAAACACCGGGATTGGCATCCAGTCGATTTTGCTTATTGGATGCAGTATTAAGTGTGAACGATTCCGTTTGTATGTCTACCTTTTTTAGCAACAATACCAATGGTGGATTACCGGAAACAGGAATGGTCATTTTCAACAAATCATGTTGATGCTGAATGACTCTTTTGTTGAAATCCAGATCAAGGCTTAACCATTCTTTCTGGCCGTGTATGACTTGGTTTGCTCGTTCTGCACGTTGGGATGATGTACTAAAAGGTTTGGCAATTTTACTGTTTTTGAATTGTGTGATGTGTTCGTCTATGAGTTTCTTTCCTGTGGATTGAGAGAAAAGATATGGGGTACTGTTAAAGAAAATCAAGGACAAACAAAGTAAGATTTTAATTGAAGTAGTTAGCTTGAAAAATAGATTGCGATTCATGGATTGGTGATTAAGATTAATAAATGAGAGGGAATGATTTTTTTTAGTTAGGGAGGAGAGGCATGTGGGAACGGAAGGTTAGAATTATAGTTTGGAGCCTGTCTAAATTGCCTCACAGGATTTACTAAATTTATACAAAATTCATTCCGAAATTGTCACATTTTCGACCTAAATCGTGTAGCTAATTCTGCTAAAGATTCGTGACATGGCATGCTTAAAGAGTTGAAAAATGAGGATTTGTATCTTGTTGAAGATGTGTTGAGTTAGATAAGGTTATGGAAGTGTATGCGTTTGTAGGGGGTAAAATAAAATTTGTGTATACAATGTATAAAATAAATTTTTATATGAAATCTGGTGGAAAAAATACTTTTACTGGATTAACTTTTTACTTGCTTCGTGACAGACTGTCGGAAGCGCAATAGGAAAATCCCCATTCGGTTATTAGCCCAATGAGGATTTTCTGTTACGTTGCACGATTGTTGTTTACCTACAAAAAATGCATCGTTTATTGGTTTAATATGAAAACTTTGGTAAGCATTCCGTTTTCATTATTGGCCTTTACATAATAAGTTCCTGCTGTAAACATTTTACTAGAAATTTCTAATATAGCATCTTTTACCACACCCGATTTTACCACCTGTCCACTAAAACTGATAATCTCATA